>NZ_JAWOVZ010000024.1:0-68391 GCF_033340175.1 Vibrio sp. 1557
GTTCTTTTAGTTGTTGATTTCATAACACTCTCCAATTTTTTGGGGGGGAAAGTGTCAACCTTATTTAGGACGGCACATTCAGAATCAAAAAAGCCTGATGTGTTCATCAGGCTTTTTCGTTTTTTCTGTTAGGTAATCAGTATTGTGGCAAGCCCTAAGAAGACAGATAAACCAATCACATCCGTCACCGTTGTTAATGCCATACCACCAGCTAAAGCAGGATCGATGTTCATTTTTTTCAATAGGATTGGAATCGTTACTCCTGCAATACCTGCGACCAATAAGTTGGTCAGCATGGCGGCGGAAATGATTCCTCCGAGCATCCAGTTACCTTTCCAAGCAACAACAATACCACCAATAATCAGCGCCCACATGATACCGTTGAGTAAGCCGATCGAGGCTTCTTTCATTAACAGTTCGCGTTTGTTTGAGTCACCGATATGACCAAGAGCAAGACCACGAATCACTAGTGCGACGGTTTGGTTACCAGCGACACCACCCATGGACGGAACAATCGTCATCAATACCGCAATGGCGGCCATTTGGTCTAATGTGGCCTCAAACATGTTAGAAACGGAAGCAGCAGCAAGGGCGGCTAATACGTTAGCGCCAAGCCAGATACTGCGTTTGCGAGCTGATTTTACAACAGGCGCGAAAGTATCTTCGTCATCGTCCATACCCGCCATACTCATCATCGAGTGTTCCGCGTCTTCACGAATAACGTCAACCACGTCATCGATGGTGATACGACCGACCAAATGCAAGTTTTCATCAACAACAGGTGCAGATACCCAATTACGGCGTTCGAACAGACTCGCAACATCTGAGTCGCTAGTATCGACGGTGATGGCCTCGTCCGCGTCTTCCATTACATCAATGATTTTTACGTCTGGCTGAGTGGTAATAAGCGTCGTGATCGGCAGTTCACCGATGAGCTTACTCTCTTCATCGATCACATACAGGGCATCCGTAGCTTCTGGAAGCTCGCCTTTCATACGTAGATAACGCAAAACTACGTCCACATCGACGTCACCACGAATTGTGATGACGTCGGTGTTCATCAGTCCACCCGCAGTGTCTTCTGGGTAGGATAGGGCGGTTTCGACCCGTAGACGGTCAGAGGAGTCCATTTGCGACAGGACTTCGCGTGACAGGTTGTCAGGCAAGCTACGCAGTACGTAAGCCACGTCATCGGTATCCATGCCTTCTGTCGCTTCTGCAAGCGCTTCTGGTGCCATTTTGGATACGAGGCTGTCTTTGACGTCTTCGTTCAGCTCGTCAAGGATTTCACCATAATCTTCAGGGTCGGTGAGTTGCCAAAGAACTTCACGGCTCTTCCGTGGGGAGGCTTCTAAAAGGTGAGCGATATCCTCAGGTTCCATGTCCTGTAATTGACGACGAACATGGACGAAGCGACCATTTTCTAGCGCTTCTGTGACTTCTTGGAGGGCTTGGTGAGCTTGGTCGAATTCAATTTGCTCTGCCATTCATTCCTCCCAATTCCTGATATTTACAATGCGTTGAATAATAACTTAATTCTAGGCGCCTTTTAATAACAACTTATGATACTAAGCAAATTTATTTATTAGGTCAGGGAAGAGAAAGATAATGGGAGGTAAGAAAAAAGCGAGTAAACTACTCGCCTTCATCAAATTTATCTTCGATCAAATGGCAAACGGCATCCAGTGCTTCTTCCGCTTGCCCACCCGTTGCGTGGATCGTGACGTATTGTCCTTGAGCGGACTCTAGCATTAACAGGCCCATTACGCTGTCTGCTGTGGCGGTTTTGTCTTCTTCATTGTCGATGGTGATGACCGCTTCAAAGCTCTGTGCCAGTTCGACCAGTTTGACTGCTGCACGAGCATGTAAGCCAAGGCGGTTTTGAATCAATACTTTACGACTTAACTCCACGGCTACTCCTTAGCGTTTTTCTCTAGTGAGGTATGGCGAATTTGTACTTGGTGTCCTTTGTTGGAGAAGTATTCACCGATTTGCTGAGTTAAGTACACCGAGCGGTGCTTACCACCAGTACAACCGATTGCAACGGTCAGGTAGCTGCGGTTGTTTTTCTCAAGCAGAGGTAACCAATTCTCTATAAAGCTTTCAATTTGATATTTCAAACTTAACACCGATTGGTGTTGCTCTAAAAATGCGGCGATAGGAGCATCCAGACCTGTAAGCGGGCGTAGTGCTGGTTCCCAATGTGGGTTAGGTAAGAAGCGAACGTCAAATACGTAATCGGCATCGGAAGGCAGGCCGTATTTAAAACCAAAAGACTCAAATACCATAACGAGCCCTTTGCGATCTCTGCCTTCAACGCGCATACGCACGGTTTCACTCAATTCATGCAAAGACTGCCCACTACTATTTAGGACCAGATCTGCATGCGCTTTGAGTGGCGTCAAAATTTGCTTCTCACGCTCGATGGCTTGATCGAGCGAGAGGGAGGTGCCACCTAAAGATAACGGGTGAATTCGGCGTGTTTCGCTGTAGCGTTTGAGTAGCGTTTCTTTATTAGCGTCCAAGAAAAGCACGGTCACATCAAGCTCAGTTTTTAACTGTTCTAGTGTACTCGTCAGTTCTTTTAGCTTTTTAGGAATATTACGAATATCAATGCTGACTGCAACATTCTGTTTGCTGTCAGCAACAGAATGAACAAATGCGTCCAGCAAGTTAACTGGCAGGTTATCAACACAGTAGTAACCTAAGTCTTCCAGTACACGAAGCGCAATACTTTTACCGGCACCTGAGTGCCCGCTAACAACGATTAGTCGCATGGAGTTAGTCCTGCTTATTGGTGAATCATGATGTCGTAAAGTTCTTCATCACTCTGAGCATTACGCAGTAGTTTCAATACTTGCTTATCGCTCAGACGTTCTGCCATAGAGGATAGAGTCTTGAGGTGCTCTTTGCACTGTTCTTCTGGTACAAGGAGCGCAAAAAGAAGATCGACAGGTCGATTGTCAATCGCATCAAATTCGATTGCTTCATCACATTGCAGTAAGACAGCAATGGCCTTGTCGCTTGATTGCATTCTCGCGTGAGGGATCGCAATACCGTTTCCGATACCGGTACTGCCCATTTTTTCTCTATTGAGCATGCATTCGAACAGCTCGGTAGAATCTTGGCCCGTTTGATCAGCCACGATACGGCTGATCATTTCAAGGGCGCGTTTTTTACTCGTGCAGTGGACCGCACTTTTGGTGCAGTCCAATGACAGTATTTCGCTCAGTTGCATGATTAATGACTGTTTAGTTTTTCTTTGTGCTTATTAAGTTGGCGAACCAATTTATCTACCAGCGAATCGATCGCGGCATACATATTTTCGTCATCGGCTGATGCGTGGATTTCGCCTTGATTTATGTGAAGCGTAGCTTCCGCGATTTGAGTAATTTTTTCAACTTTTAGTACAACATGCACTTGATTGATATGGTCGAAGAACCTTTCGAGCTTCTGAAACTTAGAATTTACATAGTCTTGCATTGAATCGGTAAGATCAACGTGATGGCCTTGAATATTGATTTGCATAGACTTTCCTTTTCAGTTAGTGCCTTATAATAGGCGTTTACGCTGACTTGAAGGGGCAATTCCCAAGGATTCGCGATATTTGGCTATCGTACGTCTTGCGACCTGAATCCCTTGGTCAGCCAGAAGAGCAGCAATCTTGCTATCACTCAGTGGTTTGGCAGTATTCTCTGCTGCGACCAGTTTTTTAATGAGTGCACGAATTGCTGTTGACGAACATTCTCCGCCGTTGTCAGTACTAACATGGCTAGAGAAGAAGTACTTCAATTCAAAAATACCACGTGGTGTATGCATAAACTTTTGCGTTGTTACACGAGAAATCGTGGATTCATGCATGTCCACAGCCAAAGCGACATCATTGAGTACCATTGGCTTCATGGCTTCCTCACCATACTCGAAGAAATCTTGTTGATGTTCAACAATACATCTTGCAACTTTGAGTAGCGTCTCGTTTCTACTCTCTAAGCTCTTAATTAACCATTTTGCCTCTTGCAAATTGCTGCGGATGTACTGGCTATCCGCGCTATTACCTTTGCCTAATTGAGCATATTGTTGATTTACTTTTAATTTTGGCACGCTATCCGGGTTTATAGAAACGGTCCATTTGCCATTGTCTTTAAAAACGGATACGTCTGGAATTACGTACTCGGTATCATCAGGAGTGATGCGACTACCTGGACGAGGATCTAACTGTTGGATAAGCTTTAAGACTTCACGAAGATCGGCTTCTTTCAGCTTAGTCTCTTTGATGACGAGCTTGTAGTCTCGGTTGCCTAGGTGATCAATATGATCCGCAAGTATCATTTTGGCTTCAGCAAGCCACGGCGTGTCTTCTGGGAAGGTCGTCAGTTGCAGTAACAAACATTCTTGTAAGTTACGCGATGCAACGCCAAGAGGATCGAATTGTTGAATGCGTTTACGAACAGCTTCTACTTCGTCTAACTCTATCTCTTCATTATCGAAGCTCTCATGAATCTCTTCAGGCGACAAAGTTAAATAGCCGTAGTCGTCAACAGCGTCAATAATCGCTAATGCAATCGTGCGGTCGGTTTCACTGAATGGTGTTAGGTCAAGCTGCCACATGAGGTAATCATGTAATGATTCAGTGGTTTCGCCCTGGTAGACGGGCATATCATCATCAAGAGCTAAGCCAGTGCTACCAGTATTCGCGCTGTAGACGTCATCCCAAGTCGTGTCGATTTCAAGTTCAGAGCTAATTTCTGATTTCTCTATCACATCGGAGCTATCTGGAACGTCAATTTCTGTTGGTTCGCTAGCACTGTTGCTATCAGCAGCCTCGACCGCTGACTTATCTTCACCGTTTGCTAGAGGCTCGTCTTGGCCTTCTTCAACTTCCAATAATGGGTTTGAGTCCAACGCTTCTTGGATTTCTTGTTGAAGATCGAGTGTCGACAATTGCAATAAGCGAATCGCTTGCTGCAACTGTGGCGTCATGGCTAACTGCTGACCTAGCTTGAGTTGTAATGAAGGTTTCATTCAGTGTTACTTACCTTGTAATGCTCAGAATCTTACCGTTCCTAATATAATCATAGACGGAATTGTTCGCCGAGATAAACTTGTTTCACCTGTTCATTATTGAGAACTTCTGCCGGAGTTCCCGATGCAATTAGGTGCCCTTGGCTCACGATATAGGCTTTTTCACATACGTCCAGTGTTTCACGTACATTATGGTCAGTGATTAACACTCCGAGACCACGATCGCGCAGATGCTCAATGATTTTCTTGATGTCATTAACCGAAATTGGGTCAACACCAGCGAAAGGTTCATCCAATAAAATGAACTGAGGGTTAGCCGCTAAAGCTCGAGCGATTTCCACCCTGCGTCGTTCACCCCCTGATAGTGCCATACCAGCACTGGTTCTGATGTGCTGGATGTGGAATTCTTCCAACAAATCTTCCAGTTTATCTTGGCGCTCTTCCCTCGTCATTTCTTGACGAGTTTCAAGTACGGCCATGATGTTATCTTCTACTGAAAGCTTACGGAAAATCGACGCTTCTTGCGGAAGATAGCCAATGCCAAGGCGTGAACGGCTATGCATCGGTAAAATACTGATGTCATTGTCGTCAATGGTAATGGTGCCCTCATCACGAGGTACTAAGCCGACAATCATGTAAAACGAGGTGGTTTTACCCGCACCGTTTGGACCGAGTAGCCCAACAATCTGACCAGATTCAACTTCTAAGCTAACATCAGTGACGACTTTGCGTTTTTTGTAGCTTTTCGCCAAGTTTTTCGCACTCAGTACTGCCATATTAGTTCTCTATCTGATTGGGTTGCAAAATGGTCGTAACGCGCTCTTCCTTAGAGCTATCTGCGACTAGCTTTTGTTTACCAATTTGGTAACGAATCGAAGAACCTTTGATGGTGTTGTTGTCTTGTGCCAGCTGCGCTTGACCTTTCATGGTCAGTTCGTCTGTAGAAATACGGTAATCCAACTCCGTAGCTTGACCACTAAGTGTTTTACCATCGTCCATCAGCTGAGAAAACTTCGCAGGTTTACCAAATGCTTGAATCTGTTTAATTGCTTCGGTTTTAGGATCGCGAGTTACCACGATTCTATCAGCATCGATATTGATGCTCCCTTGCTTAAGAGATACATCGCCTTCAAAAACAACCTGGTTACTCTTCATATCAACCTGTTGGGTGTCAGAGTTTATGTAAACCGGCTGTTGAGTATCCGACTTGAGTGCCAGCGCTTGAGGCGCCGCCAATACCAGTGCCAGTAGGCTAAGGTGTAACGGTTTCATATCGACCTTGAACTTCATCTGTCAGAGTCGCAGTATGCTGTTTTAGGTTACCTTGCATTGCGCCTCCAGTAGTTTCAAATTGTGGTCCAACCAACATTACTTGTTGGTCAGCTTTAAAATCACGATTGGTTAGATTAATGACCAATTTGTCTGTTGCCATGGTATCAAAACTCGCACCAGGCAGAAGATTTTGCATTAAGACTTTGTCATATAAAGTCAAAACTTGGTCTTCATCTAACACTGCTCTTGTGGCAGTCACCTTCCATTCAATGACGCTTCCTTCACGGTAAACCATCAAAGTCGGGTTATTAAAAATAGTATCTCCACTCTTAGCATAATGGTCTAAGTTAGTGGAGCGAATGATGTAACTGCGGACACCATCTTCACCGTAGGTGATGTTTTCTAATCCAGAACCACTGAACATGGGCAGTTCAGAATCTGGTGCTACTTGAATTGCATCGTTGCCTTTAGGGGTTAGTAGGTAATAACCGCACCACGCTACAACGAAGATCAAGAGCAAATAAATAAGGCGAGTAAAACTCATATAATGAAGGCCTATCGTTTAGCTCAGTACTTCCCTGACCATTGCCTTTATTCGTCTAATAAATGATTTAAATGTTTGTGCTGATATTACATCACGCCAGCTTTTAGTAAATCGTGCATGTTCAGTGCACCCACAATTTTTTCGTCTTTACATAAAATCAGAGCATTAATGTTTTTATTCTGCATCAAGTTCAAACCTTCAACCGCCAGCATATCAGGGTGTGCTGTGGTTGGGTTTGTCGTCATGACCTCGCCAATTGCCGTCGTATGAATATCGATACGCTTGTCTAAGGTACGACGTAAATCACCATCGGTGAATATACCAAGCATAGCATCGTGCTCATCGACGATGGCTGTCATGCCTAACCCCTTTTCTGAAATTTCAAGCAGGGCATCGCGAATTAATGCGTCAGGAGAAACTTTAGGTAACGCTTCTCCAAAGTGCATAATATCAGACAACTTAAGTAGCAGTTTTCTCCCCAGTGCACCACCTGGGTGAGATAGGGCAAAATCTTCGGCAGAAAAACCACGAGCTTGAAGCAGAGCTACGGCTAATGCATCTCCCATCACTAATGTGGCAGTCGTACTGCTAGTTGGCGCCAGGCCTAACGGACAAGCTTCTTGAGGTACCGTAATTTGCAGGTGTAAGTCAGACAGCTTGGCCATATTTGATTCTGGCTTACCTGTCATGCTGATGATCTTAATATTCAGGCGCTTTAATACTGGAAATAGAGACAGAATTTCGTTTGATTCACCAGAGTTAGAAATTGCCAGCACAATGTCACCAGGGCTAATCATACCCAAGTCACCATGTGCGGCTTCGCCTGGATGAACGAAAAACGCCGAAGTCCCAGTGCTTGCCAGAGTGGCGGCAATCTTGTTACCAATATGGCCTGACTTGCCAATACCCATAACGACAACTTTGCCGTTGTTGGAAAGGATAAGTTCACACGCTTTTTCAAATTGATCATCAAAGTAGGTATCTAGCTCTTGCAGAGCAGCAACTTCGATATCAAGAACTTGTTTAGCAGCAGCGCGAAAATCAAATTGATTGGACATATCAGATCTCTACTTATTGATCGTGGTAATTAAGCGGTCATGTTTGCGAATAAGTACACTTGGTAACCTAAGAAGCACACAAACAAGATGGCACCTTCAATACGGTTAATACTGCGTGATTTACCCAAACACATCGCGACAAGTAACAATGAAACGCCTAACATGACCCAGAAGTCACGTCCCATCGCGTACTCACTGAGCACCGATGGATTAATGATGCCAGGAATCCCCATTACCGCCAGAATGTTAAACACATTCGAACCGATAATGTTACCGACAGCCATGTCGTCTTCACCCTTTAAAACTCCCGCAAGTGATGCGGCCAGTTCAGGCAGGCTAGTGCCAATGGCGATAATAGTTAGACCGATAACAAGGTCGCTCATACCAAAGTGTTTAGCAATAATTACCGCGTTATCAACCAGCATGCTGGCTGCCAAAGGAAGCAGTATCAAGCCAATAACCACCCACATGATTGCTTTAGGGTTACTGACGCCTTCAGGGATCTCTGACTCTTGGTCATCAAGAAAAACATCACCTGATTTTTGCTCTTTGCGGCTGATTTGCAACATAGCAAATAAAAATGCCCCAAAGAGTACAAACAATAAGACACCCTCATAAAAACCGAGATGGCTATTCCAAAGCAGAATACCAGCGAGTACGGTTACGGCTATCATGAGTGGAAGCTCTCGGCGGATGACGGCGGAGCTAATCGACAAAGGCTTGATCAGCGCTGTAATACCTAGGATTAACGCAATGTTCGCTATGTTTGAGCCTAATACGTTACCCACCGCTGTATCTGTTTTACCATCCCAAGCAGCGGTTGCAGATACCATCATCTCAGGGGCAGATGAGCCCATCGCAAGGATTGTCATGCCGATGACAAGCGGGGAAATACCGACGTTGCGGGCTATCGCTGCAGAGCCAAAAACAAGTTTATCTGCACTCCAAACAAGCAAAACAAGACCGACTATAAGCAACGCAACGGCTTCGAGCATGAGAATTCCTAAGTATTAAATAAGTAAAATGAATAACCGCTAATTTTGACCTTTTGCGGCCTAAAATGGAAGATAAACGAAGAATAAATTAAAGGTTAGTAACGAAAATGTATGTAAATCTCACTCATTTAAATGAGCAATTCTGGTCTAGGATTTAAACACTTCGTGCTAATTAGGTCATAAACCATGAGAAATTGCAGGGATATAGTCGACTTTATTTAATTGAACAGTGCTTTAAATTCAACGCCAATGTGCTTATGATTGCAGCCTAATAAATGTACCGACGTTACTTTATTAAACGTAGAATTCAACTCCGATGAGTATCTGCTTGATGATTCCGTGAGTTGCAACGCTCCTACAGTAGAAGAGATGATATGTCGAACAACGATTTAGTCACCGTGAACAACCTCACTTTTTCACGGGGAGAACGCATGATCTTTGATGATATTGATCTGCATGTTCCTGAGGGCAAAGTGACGGCCATTATGGGACCATCGGGAATTGGTAAAACAACACTGCTGCGTTTGATTGGTGGTCAGTTGTATCCCGAGCAAGGAGAGATCTGGTTTGATGGAGACAATATTCCCTCTCTCTCGCGTAAAAAACTCTACCATGCTCGAAAGAAAATGAGCATGTTGTTCCAGTCAGGGGCTTTATTCACTGATTTGAATGTTTTTGATAATGTCGCCTTTCCATTGAGAGAGCATACCGATTTATCGGAAGATTTGATTCGCACCATGGTGTTACTCAAGCTCGAAGCTGTCGGTCTACGCGGCGCGGCGCAATTAATGCCGAGTGAGCTTTCAGGTGGTATGGCAAGACGCGCTGCTTTGGCTCGTGCAATCGCACTTGACCCTGACCTGATCATGTACGATGAGCCGTTTGTGGGGCAAGACCCAATCACTATGGGCGTTTTGGTTGAGCTAATTAGCAATCTAAACCAAGCGTTAGGTTTGACCTCTATTGTGGTTTCTCACGACGTACCTGAAGTCATGAGTATTGCTGACTGGGTATACCTGATGGCCGATGGAAAAATCATCGCCTATGGTACGCCAGAAGAGCTGACTCAAAACTCTGATCCTCGTGTCCAGCAGTTCTTACAAGGTGATGCCGACGGTCCTGTACCGTTTCGTTTCCTTTCTCAAAGTATCGAAAAGGACTTATTTGATGGTCGATAACTTCATTCACTTTGTCGCCTCGCTGGGTCGACGCACGCTTTCTATTTGCGGAGCATTTGGTCGTGCGACTTTCATGTTGATTGGGGCGCTATTTTCTAAGCCACAACCGATCAGAAGCTTTCCTCTGCTTGTTAAGCAACTTTATTCTGTTGGTGTTCAGTCGCTGGCGATCATCGTCGTATCTGGTCTGTTCATTGGAATGGTTTTGAGTCTACAAGGCTATGTTGTGTTGGTGGATTACGGCGCAGAAGGCAGTTTGGGGCAAATGGTAGCGCTTTCGTTACTCCGTGAATTAGGACCCGTTGTTACTGCACTTTTGTTTGCTGGTCGTGCCGGTTCTGCGTTAACCGCAGAGATAGGTCTAATGAAAGCAACGGAACAACTGTCTAGCCTTGAAATGATGGCGGTAGACCCATTGAAACGAGTGATTGCACCACGGTTTTGGGCTGGGGTTATCTCAATGCCTTTACTGGCTATGATTTTCATGGCTGTGGGAATTTGGGGCGCTCAGCTTGTTGGTGTTGACTGGAAAGGCGTTGATCACGGCAGTTTTTGGTCAGCGATGCAGTCCTCTGTTGAGCTAGGGCAAGACATTGGTAACAGTATGATCAAATGTTTTGCGTTTGCAATTACGGTTACTTGGGTCGCTCTATTTAACGGTTATGATGCTATTCCAACATCGGAAGGGATCAGCCGAGCAACTACGCGCACTGTTGTGCATTCTTCTTTAGCAGTACTAGGATTAGACTTTGTACTGACCGCATTGATGTTTGGGAATTAATCATGCAACAAACACGTAAAACTGAATTATGGGTTGGCAGCTTTGTATTAGCGGGAATTTGCGCGATTCTTGTGATGATTTTTCAAGTTGCTGACGTAAAAAGCATTGGCTCTGGTGATACTTATACCCTCAAAGCCGAGTTCGATAATATTGGCAGTTTAAAAGTTCGTTCTCCCGTAAAAGTGGGGGGCGTTGTGATTGGTCGAGTAAGTAGTATTTCGCTTAACCCAGACAACTTATTGCCAGTTGTAACACTATCTATCAATAGCAAATACAATCAGTTCCCAGAAACGTCGAGCGTACAAATTTTGACATCTGGCCTGATTGGTGAGCAATACATTGGTTTAGTACCTGGCTTCGTTTTTGATGATGAAGTCATGCTAGTGGATGGTGATACCATCGAAGACACCAAATCGGCGCTTGTGCTTGAAGACTTAATTGGTCAAGTACTATACAGCGTAGGTGGTTCAGACGACTCAAGTAAGGAATAACTATGTTAGCGAGATTACTACTTTCAGTTTGTGCTGTGTTTAGCGTCTTTGGAGCAACAGCAGCAGAGGTGGATAAAACTGAACCTTATAAGATGATGAAGCAGGTAGCTGAAGTCACGTTCGAAAGATTGAAAGCCGAACAGCCGAAAATCAAACAAGATCCAAATTTACTTAAAGTGATCGTTGAAGAAGAGCTAATGCCTTACGTCAACTACCGCTATGCAGGGTTAAAACTTCTTGGTCCAAACTTAAAAGGTGCTAAGCGTGAAGATGTACTTGAGTTTATCGATGCATTTCGTGCGTACCTGATTGCGTCTTATGCACAAGTGTTGACGCAATACTCTGACCAAAAAATTGAGTTTGGTCCTGAGCCTAGCATTGATGACTCTAAGCGTATTACAAGCATTAAAGTTGATATCATCGATACTCCGCGTCCAAACATCAAACTTGAGTTTAAACTGCGTAAAGACAACCACTCTGGTGAGTGGGAAGCATTCGATATGATTGCAGAGGGCATTAGTTTGCTTTCTAGTAAACAATCCGAATGGAACAGTAAAATTCGTCAAGAAGGTATTCTATCTGTTGCTAAAGACCTAGAAAAATTGGCCGCAGAACCGATCCGCTTCGAGGCTAAGAAATAATGGCCCAGACTCCCGCTCAGTGGCAATTGGATCAAAACATTCTTAAGCTAACAGGGGCACTTGATAGAGATACAGTGCCTTCATTGTGGGCGTATGCACAGCAATGGCAACCTGCTCAATCGGAGCTGGAATGCTCGCTAAAAGAGATAGAGCGCGTCGACTCTGCAGGAATGGTGATGTTAATCCACTTATTAGAGCATGCAAAAAAGCAAAACTGTCATATAATGCTCAGTTTCGTGCCGGCGCAACTGCGCACTTTGTTTCAACTGAGCAATGTTGAATCTTTAGTGGCCAAACACATACAGAATTATCAGGGGTAAATTGTGGATAGCGCAAAAGTACAACAGTTATTAGAAGAAGCACTAAACCTTCAAGAAGTGCATGTGAAAGGTGAAGGTAGCCACTATGAAGTGGTTGCTGTTGATGCTTGTTTCGATGGAATGAGCCGCGTTAAGAAGCAGCAGCTAATTTATGCTCCTCTGATGGAATACATCCAGCGTAACGACATTCACGCATTATCAATCAAAGCGTTCACACCAGAAGAGTGGGCTCGTGATAAGAAATTGATGTCGCTTTAAGGTTTATTGATGGAAAAGTTTCGAGTTATTGGGTCAGATAAACCACTAGTTGGTGAAGTGACCATTTCAGGTGCAAAAAACGCAGCACTGCCGATTTTATTTGCGTCTATCTTGGCGGAAGAGCCAGTAGAAGTGGCAAACGTACCACACCTTCGTGATATCGATACAACCATGGAATTGCTTAAGCGTTTAGGCGCGAAAGTAAGCCGCAATGGCTCTGTTCATGTTGATCCAAGCAGTATTACAGAATACTGTGCGCCTTATGACTTGGTGAAAACCATGCGTGCTTCTATTTGGGCTTTGGGTCCTTTGGTGGCGCGCTTTGGTCAAGGTCAGGTTTCTTTACCAGGCGGTTGTGCTATTGGCGCTCGTCCTGTGGATCTACATATTTCTGGTTTAGAGCAGCTTGGCGCAACCATTACATTAGAAGATGGTTATGTGAAAGCAGAAGTGGATGGTCGTCTAAAAGGCGCGCACATCGTGATGGATAAAGTCAGCGTAGGCGCGACGATCACCATCATGTGTGCCGCAGCGCTGGCGGAAGGCACAACAACACTAGATAACGCTGCGCGTGAGCCTGAAATCGTCGATACCGCTGATTTCCTAAATAAGCTTGGCGCAAAAATCTCTGGCGCTGGCACAGATACCATTACGATTGAAGGTGTTGAGCGCCTAGGCGGTTGTAAACACAACGTGGTTGCTGACCGTATTGAGACGGGAACATTCCTTGTCGCAGCAGCAGTATCTGGCGGTAAAGTGGTATGTCGCAACACTAATGCTCATTTGCTTGAAGCGGTTCTCGCCAAGCTGGAAGAAGCTGGCGCGCTTGTCGAAACGGGTGAAGATTGGATCTCCGTTGATATGACCGACCGCGAGCTAAAAGCGGTAAGTGTACGTACTGCGCCACATCCTGGTTTTCCGACGGATATGCAAGCTCAATTTACGCTTCTGAATATGATGGCGAAAGGTGGCGGCGTGATCACAGAGACTATCTTTGAAAACCGCTTTATGCACGTACCAGAACTCATGCGTATGGGCGCTAAAGCTGAGATCGAAGGCAATACGGTTATCTGTGGTGATGTTGAGTCACTCAGCGGTGCGCAAGTGATGGCAACCGATCTACGAGCTTCGGCTAGTTTGGTTATTGCAGGTTGCATTGCTAAAGGCGAAACCGTCGTTGATCGTATTTACCATATCGACCGTGGTTACGACAAAATCGAAAATAAACTGGCTGCACTTGGCGCAAATATTGAGCGAGTGAGCTAGGCAAGTTAAACTGCACCGCAGGTAACTTGGATATCAAGAGAGCCGAAACCTGAGTTTCGGCTTTTTTATATCACTCTCATGACCATATTTTCCCTTTATGGAAAGAGAGATATTAATAGCTGTATCTGGCAAAAGCCGGTTCCTGGAGAACAAGAATGATTGCACTGTTACGTGTATTTGCTGTCGCTATCTTTGCGATTGTTATGTTTATTGGTGGTTGTGGTTACTGCCTATTAAGCCCTAGAAACCCTAAGCACGTTTTCACTTTTGGCCGTTTGTTTGCCAAGATGTCTCGTGTGTTTGGGATTAAGTTAGAGTTGCGTATCCCTGAAGATGCGTATTCACGCGGCCAACATGTTTACATTGCTAACCACCAGAACAACTGGGACATGTTTACTGTTTCTGCGGCTGTGACTCCGAAAGTTGTGACAGTAGGTAAAAAGAGCTTGGCTTGGATGCCACTGTTTGGTCAGCTTTACTGGCTTACGGGTAACATTCTGATTGACCGAGCGAATCGCTCTAAAGCAAAAGGTACTATCGATCAGGTCGTGAGCAGCATGAAAGAAAGTGATGTTTCGGTGTGGATGTTCCCAGAAGGCACGCGTTCTCGTGGGCGTGGTTTGCTGCCATTCAAAACAGGTGCTTTTCATGCGGCAATTGGTGCAGGTGTGCCAATCATTCCTATCGTATGTAGCTCGACGAATAAAATTAAGCTGAACCGTTGGAACAATGGTCATGTGATTGTTGAAATGCTACCTCCAATCAGCACTGAAGGCTATGGTAAAGAGGGCATTCGCGAGTTAGCGAATATCTGTCGTGAACAGATGAAAGAGAAGCTTGAATCGTTAGATGAAGAAGTCAAACAGCGCAACGCTGCTTAAGTTTTACTGCGATATCATCACGAGAAAACAATAAAAAACGGGTAGCCTGAGCTACCCGTTTTTTTATGTTTGTCAGCAAGTGCAATTATTTGCGAACAGCGATTGCTTCAATCTCGATGCCAACATCTTTTGGTAGGCGAGCCACTTCTACACAAGAGCGTGCAGGGTAGTTTGCTACGCCGTGCTCATCAAAGAACTTGCCGTAAACTTCGTTCACTGTGCCAAAGTCATTTAGGTCTTTAACAAAAACCGTTAGCTTTACAATATCAGATACTTTAAGACCTGAAGATTCAACTACAGCCTTTACGTTTTCTAGAGACTGACGAGCTTGTTCTGCGATATCAGCAGACACTTCACCTGTCGCTGGGTTTACTGGGATTTGGCCTGAAGTAAGAACCATGTTACCTAGATCTACGCCTTGAACGTAAGGACCGATTGCTGCTGGTGCAGACTCAGTGTGAAGTACTTTCGTCATTTGATTTTTTCCATCAGTTGTAGGGAATAAAGATTCTCAGTTTGCCTCTAAACCCTCGGTAGGTAAAGAGCAAAATACCCCGACATTGCAGGGTATTTTAAACGTATCAAAGCCTAGTCGTGCGGCGTGTTTATCGCTCGGTTACGATCTCGCGTGAGAACACTTTCTCGCAGTATTTACACTTTAGGCGGATTTCTTGTTTCTTCTCGAACACGCTAAAGCTGCTTTCTACTGGTTCATTATGAGAAATACAGTTTGAATTCGGGCATTCAAATACATCATTGATGCGCTCAGGAAGCTCTAACGCTAGCTTTTTCACCACTTCATAATTCTCGATTTGATTCACGGTCGCGTGAGGAGCATACAACGCTAGCTTGCTCGCTTGCTCTTCATTGATAAACACATTTTCGATTTTGAGTAGATCTTTATGACCGAGTGCTGATGATGGCAAGTTCAGTCCAATCGTTACGCGTTGTGATGAATTGTGCATATCGAACAGTCTTAATACTTTGATACCGATTTGCGCAGGGATGTGGTCGATGACCGTACCATTTTTGATTGCTTCTACCTGCAATTGAGTTTCTTTAGCCATGATTTTTCCCCTCGATTACAGTGTTTCGTTTAGAACAAGCGCCAGCAGTGCTTGGCGAGCATACACGCCATTTTGAGCTTGCTGGAAGAAGTAAGCATGAGGCGTTTTATCAACATCAGTTGTGATTTCATCCACACGTGGTAGTGGGTGCAGTACTTTCAAGTTCTCACGCGCGCCTTCTAGTAGTGCCGCCGTTAGGATGTAAGCCGACTTAATATGTGCGTATTCCGATTCGTCAAAGCGTTCTTTCTGTACGCGTGTCATGTACAGAATATCCAGTTCAGGAATCACACTTTCCATGTCTGTGTGTAGGCTATATTGAATGCCAGCTTCGTCTAGTTCTTCGCAGATGTAATCTGGCATTGCCAGCGCATCTGGTGCAACAAAGAAGAAGCGGATGTTGTTAAACTTTGCTAAGGCTTGAGTCAGTGAGTGCACTGTGCGGCCATATTTTAGGTCACCTACGAATGCGACGTTCAGGTTGTCTAGACGCCCTTGTGTTTCCGCGATGGTGTATAGGTCGAGTAGCGTTTGAGTTGGGTGTTGGTTTGCACCGTCGCCCGCGTTGATCACTGGCACGCCATTTGAAAATTCAGATGCCAAGCGAGCGGCGCCTTCTTGTGGATGACGCATCACAAAGGCATCGACGTAAGAAGAGATGACTTGTACTGAATCTGCGAGTGTTTCGCCTTTCTTCGCCAGAGAGGTATTACCATCATTATCAAAGCCAATCACGTCACCACCAATGCGCTGAATCGCTGTTTCAAACGATAAACGTGTACGTGTTGATGGTTCAAAGAAACAACTTGCAACGACTTTGTTTTTAATCAGTTCTGGTCGAGGTGCTTTTTTAAGGCTACCTGCTGTTTCTACGATAAGTTCCAGTTCTTCGCGTGAAAGCTCTGGAATAGAGATGATGTGCTTCTGGTAAAGCGAGCTCGCCATGATCTTCTTCCCTATAACATTGATGACTACATCCAAATAACCGAAAGGAATTTTGGACATAAAAAAACCTCCCCAATGGGGAGGTTTTAAAATTCAATAGAATTAACGAAAATAACACCACGTAAGCGTAGTCGCTTAGCGAGAGCAAATCGCGTTTTTACGTCAGCAATCAGCGTGGTCATTTCTTAATCCTCAGACAAATTGCCGAGCATTATACGCTTAACTTTCGTGAGCGCAAGCGATTACATCATGGTTTTTATCGGCTGTTTTTGCGCGCTGGTTTAGCTTCCTAGCGTCGCAACCATCACGGCTTTGATGGTATGCATACGGTTTTCAGCTTCGTCGAATACGATGGAGTATTCCGATTCAAATACCTCTTCTGTTACTTCAAGGCCTTTCATACCGTATTTTTCAGCGACTTCTTTGCCGACGGTGGTTTCATCATTGTGGAAAGCTGGAAGGCAGTGCATGAATTTCACATGTGGATTACCCGTTTGCTTAATCACGTCCATATTGATTTGATAAGGTGTCATTAACGCTACACGTTCATCCCATGCCTCGGCAGACTCACCCATAGACACCCAAACGTCGGTGTATAGGAAGTCACAACCTTTCACACCTTCCTCAACGCTTTCTGTTAACGTGATTTTTGCACCGGTTTGTTGCGCGATAGTTTGACAAGTTGCCACGAGATCTTCTTCAGGCCAGAACGCTTTTGGCGCGACAAGGCGAATATCCATGCCCATTTTCGCTGCGCCCACCATAAGTGAGTTACCCATGTTGTTGCGCGCATCACCTAGGTAAGCGAAGGTTACTTCATGTAGCTGTTTACCACGGCCGTGCTCTTGCATGGTCAGGAAGTCAGCAAGGATCTGGGTTGGGTGGAACTCATCCGTTAAACCATTCCACACTGGAACACCAGCATAAGTACCAAGCTCTTCAACAATGGATTGGCCAAAGCCTCGGTATTCAATCCCGTCATACATACGACCAAGGACGCGAGCGGTGTCTTTCATCGATTCCTTATGACCGATCTGCGAGCCAGAAGGGCCGATGTAAGAGACTTGAGCACCTTGGTCAAAGGCAGCGACTTCAAACGCACATCGGGTACGAGTCGAAGATTTCTCAAAGATTAGTGCGATGTTTTTACCTTGAAGTGTCTTCTGCTCTGTTCCTGCATATTTAGCTTTTTTCAGCTCTGCAGACAGTTCGAGCAAAAACTGGATTTCTTTGGTTGAGAAGTCCAATAGCTTCAAAAAGTTGCGGTTACGTAAATTGAAAGCCATAGCTCGTCCCTTAGTACATGTGATTAGATTAATAGAATTCATTAAAACATATAAATGCTTTTATTGTGAATAATTATTTTTAATTAAAGCTAAAAAAGGTTGATGTATTCACATCAACCTTAGTTTTGATTCACCTAATGTAAAGGGACGAGTAAGTTATATATCGTCTCGTTCTATTGGACAGCTCATACAGCGAGCGCCACCGCGACCACGACCAAGCTCGTTACCAGGTACTGTCAGTACTTTGATGCCAGCTTTATCGTATTTTTCGTTGGTGTATACGTTGCGTTCGTAACCAATTACTACGCCCGGTTTTACAGTTAGAACGTTATTGGCGTCATTCCATTGTTCGCGTTCCGCTTCATAGCTGTCGCCACCAGTGGTGATGATTTTCAGCTGATCTAAGCCAAGAGCGGACTCAATCGCGTGCAGATAGTTATGTGAGGCTTCAACATGCATTTCACCGTTGCCTTTTGGTGTTAAGCGCCATGTGTCGAGATCTTTGCGCATGATCTCAGGGTAGACAGAGAAAGTATCTACATCCATATGGGTCATCACGGTGTCTAAATGCATACATGAGCGGTGTTTAGGCAGATCAATTGCAATCACTTCGGTCGCTTGGCCTGCTTTAAATAGGCTTGCTGCAAGGTTCTCTACACCTTGTGCAGTCGTACGCTCAGACATACCGATAAGAACTGCACCTTTACCAATAACCAACACATCACCGCCTTCGACATTCGCATTATCATAATGCAGATCATCGTCACCGAAGTATTTGATAAAATCTTGGCCAGCAAAAATTGGGTGCCAACGATAAATCGCACGTAAGTGGTTTGTTTCACGTTGGCGTGCAGGCATCATCATCGGGTTAAGAGAAACGCCGCCATAAACCCAGCATGAGGTATCACGAGTAAAGAGGTGATTAGGCAGTGGCTCAATAACAAAGTCGAGAGGACGCTTCATTTTTGGCAGCATAGAAGATGAGGAGATCGGTAGCTCTGAGTAAGCTAAGCCACCTAAAAAGATGCAGGCAAGGTGTTCATCATCCATTTCTGAAAAGTATTGGCGTAGGTCTCGCGCAAAGGTTGGCCCGTAACGAAAGTCAGAAATCTGAGTGTTCAGCAGCCATTGTTTTGCTTCTGGAACAGCGAGGGTTTCGACCAGTAAATCGTGGAGGAGAAGCACTTCAACGTCTTGCTCGCGCAGCGTACGTGCGAATGCATCGTGCTCTTCACCTGCCGCTTCTACAGCAAGAACGTCATCAAATAGCAACTCATGACAGTTTGACGGAGTTAAGTGGGTTAGGGCGCGTTCAGGGCGATTTAATAGAACTCGTCGAAGTTGACCAACTTCTGATCCAACGTACAGCTTGCTCATTTTGTATCCTTACAAATTTTCCAGCCATTAGTTATGACAAGCTTCCTAGAAAGATGCAAGTTATCAAGCTTTGTTTATATTCTGGTGTTTCTGGTTTTGTGAGTTTTTTATTTTTATTTTGATTCTTATTAAATTTATTATTAGATATAAATGCTATTTTGCTAAAATTAGAGTGCGTGCGTTTTTATTCTAATTTTCCCGTTGAGAAAGAATACATGCACAGTGCATAAAACGTGCATTTTTATTCTAAATTATGCATTGTTAAAGTGAATTTATTCGTTATGCATCTTCGTTTTACACGTGAGTGTATTCAAGAAAGCATCATAAACACGCATAGAAAGAGAAAATAACCACATTAAGTGTCAATTAGGATGTTCTGAATATTAAAAAACGCCATTCTTTGTTAATTTTTTGTTTCTTTGTGTGGTCGGTTTAATATTTAGATTCAAATAACCGATAAGAATCGCAGTGGTATGATGTTTGTTTGTGGCTTTTCATCGCAATCCATGCCATATTTCACCGGATCAGCATACTCAGTATCGGGTATTGTGTTTCCATCAAGTAACTAATCTGGAGCCAAAACATGTCTCACGAAGATGAATATCTATCAGTAGAAGAATTAATTGAGATTCAAAAGGAAGAGACTCGCGATATCATTGCAGCATTGCTAGAAGATGGCAGCGATCCAGATTCGCTATACGAAATTGAGCACCACCTGTTTGCAGAAGATTTTGACACGCTAGAAAAAGCGGTAGTTGAAGCATTCAAGATGGGCTTTGAAGTTCTTGAAGCAGAAGAAACTGAAGATGAAGATGGTAACAAGTTGCTTTGCTGTGATGCGACTATGGAGTCCGCACTAGACGCAGAAGCGATTGATGCGCAAGTTGAAAAATTGATTCACTTGGCAGAAAAATACGACATCATCTATGACGGTTGGGGTACGTACTACGAAGGCGAAGATGCGCTTTACCCTGAAGAAGATGAAGACGACGAGTAATCAAAGCTTACTACTTTTGGAAAAACCAGCGTTTAACGCTGGTTTTTTTATACCTTGAAAAACTGACGAATGTGGAGGCGATAAATAATTCACATTGAGTTTATAGGGGATTTCTCCCTATAATGCGTGAAAATTGATCTAGCTCAAGGTGTATATGCAACTCTCACTCGCCGGTTTATGGCAAGTCTCTCCACTGACGGACCTTTCTATCCCACAGGATGACATTACTTTCCCTGCTCCTTTGAGTCAGGTATTGCCAGTTGAAATGACAGAAGAAGCAATTCGTCAGCAAGAGTGGCACCTGATGCATGACATTGAAGTGGATGAATCCATGATGGCATTCCCAGCGGTAGAAATGGTGTTGGGTGGTGTGGATTACCATGCAGAAGTGCGTTTGAACGGAGTAGCATTGTTCGACTGTGACGGTTCTCAAAATGTCTACAAGAAAGACATTCGTCCGTTCATGCAAATGGGGCGTAACCGCTTTGAAATCTTGTTCTTAGAGGAAGAAGAGGATCTTCTGTTTGATGAAGATAAACCTGAGCTGTGCTCTCTGTCCGATCATGAATATAAAAAAAGTGATGAGCGCTTAGGGGTATGGCAAGAACCGTATCTGCAGTTCATTCGCAATGTGCGTTTAGACCGCGTGGCTACCGAACAGATTTGGCACCACGGTGGTGGTTGTGAGTTTAAAGTAGACTTGTACTATCAAACTTTTTTGCCGGGCCTGGTCTCTGCATCGGTTAAGTTTAATGGTATGACTTACCATATTCCTATTGATGTCCGAGCGGAGCATGCGAGCGCTTTATTCCAGATCGAAGCGCCAAAGTATGCCGATCTTACTGATCCTGATCCAAGTGATCTCTACCAGTTGTCTGTTGAGTTGGATGGGCAGCACCAAAACTTCACTGTTGCCTTGAGCCAGGAGCTTTGTGTTACCCATGTTGTGCTTTAACTCTTAGTAATGCTCTTTATTATAGTGTTTTAAGCATTACGACTTCACATGCATCATGCCCTGTTTGTCCAAGCGGGGCATCGAGATGCTCAAAGCCTAGCTTTTCATACAAGCTTACCGCTTCTCTCAGACATTCAGTTGTCTCTAAATAGCACTGCTGATACCCAAATTGTTTCGCCAATTGTAAGCTCAATGCGACGATGCGTTTGGCTAAACCGTGCCCTCGTGTTTGAGGTAAGAAGTACATCTTTTGTAGTTCACACACATTTGGCTCGCCAGCTAAAGGGGCAAAGCCACCGCCACCAACGATCTCTCCGCGATGTTCAATGACCCAATAGGCGGCCCCGAATTGATTGTAAACCGAATACATATCATCAAGCGTTGGATCGGCCACACCATAACCTTTGTCTGCGGTTAAGCCGTATTCTGCAGAGACTTTACGAATCACATCTGCGACTTGCGGGTTGTCTGCTTGAGTAAGAGGTCGAAGAACGTATTCCTCAGACTGACACACTTTTGTTAGCCCTTTTAGGTAAGTCTCTAGACCAAGTTTGAGTTGCTCTTGCTCGCTGTCATCGAGTTGGGTAAGCAGTTGTTCAAAGAAGTGGTTTTGCTGTTGGTCCAGTTCTGATAACGCCTGTTGGCCTTGCTCTGTAATCGCTACGAGTTGACTACGTTTGTCTTTTGGGTTTTCGATGCTCTCGACCAAACCTAATTTAATCAAACCAGTAACGGTTCGGCTCGCGTTGGACTTGTCGACATTAAGCTGCTGTGCCAGCTGATTGATGGTCAATGGCTGCAATTGGATTTCACCCAATGCGTGCGCTTGCACTGGAGTGAGAGCGACATCGCCGCATTGTTTATCAAGCATACCAAGCAATCGGACGGCTTGACGGGAGTAGTGTCGAAGTTGACGAGCGTTCATTATCACTTACCTCTAAAAATAAAGTTGCGCACCGCAATTAAATTAATTGCGGTGCGCAACCTTGTCAATGGTAAATGTCATTTTTCTCGTTAGGAGGCGTAGTGAGCCTCCATGTTTAAGCGTGGTGATGTAAACAAAACTGCGGTGCTGGAGCTTTTTCTGATGATTTACGCATCCATACTTTCTCGTGGAAGTAGTAAGCCACCGTGTTCAAACTCGGCTCTAGCATCGCCATTACGCCGCCGACAAATGCATCACCTGTTAGTAAGTAAACCACGGTAAAAGCGACGCTGAAGTGCACGGTCGCAAAGCTTGCGGTTTTTAATTTGGTCATCCACTGACGAGCTTTAAGTGCTGGGACTTTTGCCCATGCCTTTTCATGAAAGTAGAAGGCTACGGTGTTCACTGAAGGCTCAATCATGGCAATTAAACTACCAATTAGAATGTCGCCTGTGAGTACGTAAGCGACACTAAATGCGATAGTAAAATGCAGTGCTGCGAAAGTTAGTGTCTTTTTCATGATAATTACTCAATCGTGTTTGTTTCGATGAGTTCATTATCGATAATAATTCTCATTAATGCTAATGGGTAATGAGTATTGTTGTGATAGGGGGAAGCTATTGATGATGGTTTTGGTGAAATGTATACAAAAAAGGTTGGCCATGATGACCAACCTTTTGAACCAAAAGTGAGAAGTGTTAATTCTTCTCTTTCACTGAGGCTTAAAGCGCAGCGATCGTTGTCTTCTGCTCTTCTAGCTTAGCTAGTGTCTCTTTGTAGCCTTCAAGCTTCTCACGCTCTTTAGCAACAACTGCTTCAGGTGCTTTCGCTACGAAGCCTTCGTTACCTAGTTTGCCTTCGATACGCTTGATTTCGCCGTGAGTCTTCTTGATTTCGCCATCTAGACGAGCAAGCTCAGCATCTTTGTCGATCAGACCTGCCATTGGGATCATCAACTCAGACTTACCAACCAGTGCTGTCGCACATGCAGGAGTTTGTTCGCCAGTTTCAAGCACGCGTACTGCTTCTAGCTTCGCTAGTGACATCAGTACTTGCTTGCTTGCTTCTAGACGAGAGGCATCTTCTGCATTTGCTGCTTTCAGCATAACGTCAAGCGGCTTACCAGGGTTGATGTCGTATTCAGCACGTAGGTTACGGATGCTGGTAATGAACGCTTTCACCCATTCAATGTCGTCTAGCGCTTCTTGGTTGAAGTTTGCTTCGTCGAATTGAGGCAGTGCTTGCAGCATGATTGTCTCGCCTTCTACACCTTCAACTAATGGCTTGATGCTTTGCCAGATAGTTTCAGTGATGTAAGGAATCACTGGGTGAGCTAGACGTAGCGTCTTCTCAAGAACCGTGATGAGTGTACGGCGAGTACCACGCTGTTGCGCTTCAGTACCTTTCCATAGAACGGGTTTAGTTAGCTCTAGGTACCAGTCACAGAATTGGTTCCAGATGAATTCGTAAAGCGTGTTCGCAGCCATATCTAGACGGAAGTTGTCGATATGGTTGTTAAACGCTTTCGCTGCGAGTTCAAACTGAGACTCAATCCACTTGTCTGCTAGTGAATATTCAATCTCACCACCGTTGAAGCCACAATCTTGCTCTTCTGTGTTCATCATTACGTAACGGCTTGCGTTCCATAGTTTGTTACAGAAGTTACGGTAACCCTCAAGACGTTTCATATCCCAGTTGATATCACGACCTGTTGATGCCATTGCTGCAAGAGTGAAACGCAGTGCGTCTGTACCGTATGCTTCGATACCGTTTTCAAACGTCTTACGAGTGTTCTTCTCGATCTTCTTCGCTAGTTGAGGCTGCATCATGTTGCCACAACGCTTCTCTACGAGAGACTCTAGGTCGATACCATCGATCATGTCGATTGGGTCAAGTACGTTACCTTTCGACTTAGACATCTTGTCGCCGTTTTCGTCACGGATTAGACCAGTAACGTAAACCGTTTTAAATGGTACTTGTGGCTTGCCGTTTTCGTCTTTCACGAAGTGCATGGTCATCATGATCATGCGCGCAACCCAGAAGAAGATGATGTCGAAACCAGTTACTAGAACGTCTGAAGGGTGGAATACTTTCAGATCGTCAGTTTGCTCTGGCCAACCTTGAGTACCGAACGTCCATAGTGCAGAAGAGAACCACGTATCCAGTACGTCTTCGTCTTGGTGAAGTTCAATGACTGACTCTAGGTTGTTGTTCTTACGAACTTCTTCTTCAGTGCGACCTACGTAAACATTACCTTGGTTGTCGTACCAAGCTGGGATGCGGTGACCCCACCATAGCTGACGAGAGATACACCAGTCTTGAACGTCACGCATCCAAGAGAAGTACATGTTTTCGTATTGCTTAGGAACGAATTGGATGTCGCCGTTTTCTACTGCTTCAACTGCGGTTTTCGCTAGAGGCGCAGTACGTACGTACCATTGGTCAGTTAGCATTGGTTCGATAACCACGCCACCACGGTCGCCGTAAGGAACTTGTAGATCGTGATCTTTCACTTCTTCAAGTAGGCCTAGCTCGTCGAATTCAGCAACGATAGCTTTACGAGCGGCAAAACGCTCCATACCGTGGTATTTAGCTGGTAGCTCAGTGCTGTAAGCGTCGCTTGCTTCGCCGTTAGTGTTGAATACTTCTGCTGAGTCGCGGATGTTCGCGTCGAAAGTCAGAATGTTGATCATTGGTAGCTGGTGGCGCTTACCTACTTCGTAGTCGTTGAAGTCGTGCGCAGGTGTGATTTTCACACAGCCAGTACCTTTTTCCATATCTGCGTGCTCATCGCCCACGATTGGGATGCGACGATCAACGATAGGAAGGATGATTTCTTTACCGATAAGATCTTTGTAACGTGGATCTTCTGGGTTAACTGCAACACCCGTATCGCCTAGCACGGTCTCTGGACGAGTCGTTGCAACAACGATGTAGTCTTTGCCATCCGCTGTTTTAGCGCCATCTGCTAGTGGGTAGCGGAAGTGCCACATGTGGCCTTTAGTGTCTTTGTTCTCTACTTCTAGATCTGAAATCGCTGTGTGTAGCTTTGGATCCCAGTTAACTAGACGCTTACCGCGGTAGATTAGATCGTCTTCGTATAGACGTACGAACACTTCTTGAACGGCGTTAGATAGACCATCGTCCATCGTGAAGCGTTCACGATCCCAGTCTACAGATGCGCCAAGACGACGAAGCTGCTTAGTGATAGTGCCGCCAGATTCGCCTTTCCATTCCCAGATTTTGTCGATGAAAGCTTCACGACCGTAATCGTGTTTTGTTTTGCCTTCTTCTGCAGCGATCTTACGCTCAACAACCATCTGAGTTGCGATACCAGCGTGGTCAGTACCTACTTGCCAAAGGGTGTTTTTACCCTTCATACGTTCACAACGGATAAGCGTATCCATGATCGTATCTTGGAACGCGTGGCCCATGTGTAGGCTACCAGTGACGTTCGGTGGCGGGATCATGATGCTGTATGATTCTTTAGTAGTGTCACCGTGTGGCTTAAAGTAGCCTTTCTCTTCCCAAGTCTGATACAGAGCTTGTTCGATTGAAGTTGGGTTGTATGTCTTTTCCATAGCGCTCTTTTAATGGATACGTTGATGGTTGAATCTTAGTCAATCTTTATAAGTGAGGGATCTTAACAAGATCGCCTTAACTATAAGGATTGACCGTTAAGGATATTGAATTTCGATCGTTTGCAGCTGGTAACCTGCTTGACGGTAAATTTTATATCTTTCTCTTGCGAGTTGTTTAGCTTTTTCTTCGCAGGGCACGAAGTCTACCACTTGAGCAAACTTGTTCGCAAAGGTTGTCTCATTTTCCGCCAAATTAATTACCAGCTGACGGTTCCAATTAGGTTTTACACCGTTATGGCCGATCTCAATATTGGTGGCGTATTTCGGTCCCTCGCCTACGAGGTTATGTGCCATGAACTTGTCTGCATCAACTTGCCAAAAGGCTTCAGCGAGCTGCTCGGCGTGTGGTTTGTCTTGGCAGTTTAAATACACTTTAGCGCCTTGGCGAGCAAAGTGCTGAGCCAAAAACACGATGTATTCTTCAAAGCCAGCCACCGTTGCTTGCGGGCTCTCTTCGTTAATGATGTAGAAGGTTGCAGTTTGCATCATTCTCTCACTTGCCTTGGGTCTCTTCCTAAGACCATCTTAAGTCCCACTTTCATTTTAGAAAATTAGGAAAATAAAAAAGGGCCTTACGGCCCTTTTAGATTCTGTTCAGAAATTACTCTTCTGTCTCTTGGCCGCTGCGGTTCAAAAGGAATTGGACAAGCATTGAGACAGGACGGCCCGTTGAGCCTTTCGCTGCGCCTGATTTCCACGCGGTACCTGCGATATCGACGTGTGCCCAGTTGTACTTCTTCGCGAACTTAGATAAGAAGCAACCCGCAGTAATTGTGCCACCAGGGCGACCACCAATGTTTGCCATATCCGCAAACGGGCTTTTCAACTGTTCGTGGTACTCGTCTGCCATTGGTAGACGCCATGCACGGTCACTCGCTTGCTCAGAAGCGTTTACTAGCTCGTGAGAAAGAGGGTTGTGGTTAGAGATTACGCCGCTGATATGGTGGCCTAGTGCGATAACACAAGCACCAGTTAGCGTTGCAACGTCAACCACGCAGTCTGGTTCGAAACGCTCTACGTAAGTCAGTGCGTCACAAAGAACAAGACGGCCTTCAGCATCCGTGTTCAGAACTTCTACAGTTTGACCAGACATGGTCGTTAGGATGTCACCTGGACGGTAAGCGTTGCTGCCAGGCATGTTTTCACAGCCCGCTAGAACACCAATAACGTTGATTGGTAGGTTTAGCTTCGCCAGCGCTTTCATTGTACCGAATACCGATGCCGCACCACACATGTCGTACTTCATCTCATCCATACCTTCGCCCGGTTTTAGAGAAATACCGCCTGAATCGAAGGTTAGCCCTTTACCTACGAGCACAATCGGTTTTGCATCTGAGTCAGGGTTACCTTTGTACTCGATGATAGACATCATAGATTCGTTTTTAGAACCACGGCCTACTGCTAGGTAAGAGGTCATACCCAGCTTTTCCATCTCTTGCTCACCAATAATTTTGGTGGTTACAGTTTCGTAATCGTCCGCTAGACGACGAGCTTGAGAAGCAAGGTAAGCTGGATTAGCTACGTTTGGCGGCATGTTGCCAAGGTCTTTTGAGGCTTTGACACCTGATGCGATAGCAAGACCATGAGTGATTGCTTTTTCACCCAAGTTCAATTCACGACGCGTTGGTACGTTGAAAACAAGCTTGCGCAGTGGGCGGCGAGTCTCAGGTTTCACGCTCTTGAATTGATTAAATGTGTATAGACCATCTTTAGTCGCTTCTACAGCCTGGCGCACTTTCCAGTATGTATCACGACCCTTAACATGCAGTTCAGTTAGGAAACATACCGCTTCCATTGAGCCTGTTTCGTTAAGTGTGCTGATCGTCTTTTGAATGATTTCCTTGTACTGGCGCTCGCCAAGTTCACGCTCTTTGCCGCAACCGACAAGTAAAACGCGCTCTGACAAAACACCTGGTACTTGATGCAGTAGCAGCATCTGACCAGGTTTACCCTCTAGATCACCACGGCGAAGTAGTGAACTGATGTAACCGTCACTGATTTTATCAAGTTGTTCGGCTACTGGAGAAAGGCGACGTGGTTCAAACACACCAACAACGATACATGCGCTACGTTGTTTCTCTGGACTGCCACTTTTTACACTGAACTCCATGCGTACTCCTACATCCTGAAGACAAATTGCTCTAAATGTTAGATAATGATCGCTTACTTGTTGAATTTTAGCTCCAGGCTTACATGCAGAGCTGATTAAGCGACTAACATCTAGTTTATAATTTTTAAAAAAATAAATGGTTCAACGGGAAACTATAGTGATTCGACCAAAAAAACAAGTTTTGTATAGGTAATTTCAGCGTGATTATTGTTAGATATTTGATCCGCGAAACACTCAAGAGCCAATTTGCGATTTTTTTCGTACTTTTTTTGGTGTTTGTAAGCCAGAAATTCATAAGTGTTCTTGCTGATGCTTCTGATGGGGATATTCCTGCTGGATTGATTTTCTCGATTGTTGGTTTGAACATGCCAGCAATGGGTCTGTTAATGCTGCCTTTAAGTCTGTATATCGGCATATTGATCACATTTGGTCGTCTGTATGCAGAGAGCGAAATTGTCGTAATGAACGCGACAGGTATTGGTAATAAATTCTTGGTTCAAGCGGCCTTATACCTAGCGTTGATTACTTCAGCGGTGGCGGCTTTCAATGCGTTGTGGCTATCGCCGTGGTCTCAAGACCGCGTTGAGCAGCTTTATGAGCAGGTAGCGTCAGAAAACAGCGTTGACCTACTTAAAAAAGGTCAGTTCCAAGGTACACCAGACGGTTCATCGGTTGTGTTCATCGATGACATTAAAGACAATACCTTGAGCAACGTTTTTGTTGCGCAGATGCGCCCTCGAGATTCGGTGTTACCGAGTGTGATGTTCTCATCTTCTGGTGAGGTAAAAGAGCTTTCGGACGGTCGTCAGATCATCACTATGAAAGAAGGTACGCGTTATGAAGGTGTGCCTACTCGCGTTGAATATATGATCACGAAATTCGATGAATACGAAGGTGTTATCGGCCAACGTGAGGTCAAAAAGAAAGGGCGAGACTGGGAAGCATACCCAACGGTTGACTTGATAGGTCACCCAGATCCAGAGGCGCAAGCGGAGCTACAATGGCGAATTTCGTTATTTGTGTGCATTCCACTCTTAACAATGCTTGTTATTCCTTTGTCTGCGGTGAATCCGCGTCAGGGACGGTTTGCCAAAATGGGGCCTGCGATTCTGATCTACCTAGCGTATTTCTTGGCGATCAGTGCAACCAAATCTGCATTAGAAGATGGTGACATCCCGGCTGCTATTGGTATGTGGCCAATCAATGCGATGTTGCTGATTGTTGCTATCATGGCGAATATGATGGACAGCGTTGCTGCTAGACGAATAAAAGACAAATTCCGCAAGAAGAGGCTCGCGTAAGCTGTGTTCAAAATCTTAGACCTTTACATCGGTAGAACCATCATCTCTACCACTGCCTTGGTTTTAGCGACGTTTGTTGGCTTATCGGGCATCATCAAATATGTAGAACAGCTACGTAAAGTAGGGCGAGGTGTGTACGACCTCACTCATGCGTTGTACTTTGTGTTACTCAGTGTGCCGCGTGATATCGAAATGTTCTTTCCAATGGCGGCATTACTCGGTGCCCTGATCGGCTTAGGTATGTTGGCTTCAAGCTCTGAGCTGGTGGTGATGCAAGCTGCTGGTTTCTCTAAGCTAGATATCGGGTTATCGGTACTCAAAACGGCCGTCCCGCTCATGATAGTCGTTATGGCGTTAGGTCAATGGGGCGCTCCTGAGGCCCAGAAGATGGCCCGTGACTTACGTGCGTTTGCGATATCAGGTGGTAGCATTGTGTCTGTGCGCTCAGGTGTGTGGGCTCGTGACGCAAACGACTTTATCTTTATAGGTAAAGTCGAAGACGACAAGCTTTATGCTTTAAATATGTGGCGTTTTGATGATGATAAGAATCTACAAAAAGTTATTTTCGCCGAAGAAGTCGACTACCAACAAGATAACAACTGGCTGATGCGCTACGTACAAATTACGGACATGGAAAATGAAAACGTAATTTCAAAGCAAGACATCGAACAGATGGAGTGGCACACCTCTTTGGCACCAGATAAGCTAGCTGTGGTGACCGTGAAGCCAGAAGAATTGTCACTGAGCGGTTTGTATGATTATGTGACTTACCTGAAAGCATCGGAACAAGATGCATCTCGCTATGAGTTGGCGTTTTGGCGTAAGTTGACTCAGCCGCTTTCAATTGCTGTGATGATGTTAATGGCGCTATCTTTTGTTTTCGGTCCACTCAGAAGCGTGACCATGGGGGCAAGGGTATTGTCGGGCGTGGTTGCCGGGTTTACTTTTTACATATCCAGTGAGTTCTTTGGTCCATTAAGCTTGGTGTATGGCATATCCCCAGTGTTTGGTGCTTTGGCCCCGAGTTTGGTGTTCTTAGCTATTGCGATTGCACTGCTACGAAGAAAGCTATAACTGAAGCATCATCGAATAAACCAAGTTTTACCGAACCAAATGTAAAAGGAAGGCATTACGCCTTCCTTTTTTGTGTTCCTAGACAAGTTAATTTGCCTTAGGTAATACAACAACCTCTGTTTTGGCCCAAATGTCGTGGAAACCACGTTTCTTCGGATCAATCGGTACAGTCAAATTTGCCAAGCCAAAGCCAGATGTCGAAATACGAATCAGAGCTTGAGTTACCGTAATTGGTGCTCCGTCTTTGGCATTGCGAACTCGAAGCTTCCAAGCGCGCATCCCAAGAGTTTGTCCTGCTCGCGTCCAGAAGAACACAAAGAAATATATCCACACACCCGCAAGATAAAGTGTAAATAGAGGGCTCAATACAGGGTGCTTTCCGAGCATATCTGCGGCATCTTCGTACTCGCCATAGCTCAACAATCCTGCTGCATTTAGTGCAAACACAACGGCCATAACAATACCTGCGGCCATCATTTCAATTGCGATAATAATCAATGTGTCGTAAATCAACGCTGCAAGTCGACGAAAGAGACCAGCAGGTGGAAGAGTTGTAGACGTTGTCATTATTCCATCACTTACCTTAAAAATTGTGCGTCAGAATATAGATTCCCTCACCAAGAGAAAAGAGACCTAACGCACAGAGTCTTTAATTGTGTATAAACTAAGTGACTTTTCTGCCCTACGTTATCAGCACATGTCATGATACACGAGGCCGTGCAGCAATATGTTTCAACTGAATTCGATTCTCTTAACCATTGGCTCTTTGGTCTGTGACCAGATTAGATAGCTGAGAGAGTTGGTGTTTCTCATCTTCGGTATAATGTTGGCTTAATGAAAGCTCTAAAGCTTTTTCTGACAGCTTGATTGCTGGTGACAAAAATAACTTAGGGTGCATACTAGAGAGAGCTAGCAAGGCCTTTTGTAGGCGAATCTGTATTTGGAGTTGCGCTGCACCATCGTGTGCTATCGGCAAAAAGACATCATCAAACAAATCCTGGCAGCTCAATGCGGGCACAAATAGTCTAGGATATCGAGTTTTGGTAGGCGGCTCACTGAGTAGGTCTCCCCATAATGAAAGTGCTCGTACAGAACGCCCAAGAACGTCAATTGCGGTGCCATTATCATTTACAGCCGGAGATAGTGCTCGTGAGGCGATTTCCGCCATAACGACTAAACCAAAGCGAGGGTCCTGATCATATGAACGCTCTGTTCGAATCGTGAAGGCTGCCGTTACTTCGCTTTCGTCTGGCAATTCTCCACAAACCCAAGCCAATGGTTGACCTACGTACACAAAACTTCCCGGTTGTCGCTCAAGGTAGATGGTGCATTGGTTTGCTTCAGCAATACTATCGAGATGATGCATATCAACATGCTGTAAGTAGCCAATTTCTTGGCTCAAAATAGGTTTACTTCCTCTGGGTTTATGTTCTGGGTGGCTCCACGGGTGAGCACCTAGCCAACGATCTTTGCCCCGTTTTCTTATCGCATCTAACAAGGCTTGCTCCACGTATGAAGTGGTTTCACTGACCCTTCCTAGTACGGAAAGGTGCTGAATCCAACGTAGCAGAGTGAGTATGATCATCACGATTACGGCGATAGTCACGATGAACAGATAAATTTGTGCTTGTTGATGATAGGCCCCAATACCTAGCGCGATAATTCCTACCAAACTAAATAGAAAAGAGCCAAGAAAGGTTGCTAAGGCATTTTGTGTTGTGCTGTCTTCCATCAACAGTTTTGTCGCTCGCGGCGTTACCCCTGCACTAGCGGCACTGTACGCTGAGACCATAATATTGAGAGAGAATGTAGTCACTGCAAGCATGGAGGTTGCGAGGATATTTAATATGTTGTTCAACAAATCCTTGCTGACGTTGATGGCAGGGGGCAGAGTAATGAACTGGTTTAAAACAATCGACATTAAGGCGGTAGCAACAGCTAGTAATGCGTAGAGTGACGTCCGGACCCACAGTTTTCGTGTCATCTGTTTCAGTAACCACTGCCATTTTGACCCAGTCATTCTTTGCTCCTATTCAGTTCTCACTAGAAAGTCGATAGAAAATTCAGAAAGTTATTCTTGCTTAAGCATAGGTTAAATGCCCGTCGTTCTGCTTGATATTTCATGCATCACGAAAGTAAGAAAGCTGCTTGCTTCAAAGAATGGTGCTCTTGAGGTGTGAATTACCACGATTCTGTTACCTTAATTGATAGATGAATTAAAAGTATGTGATTGAAAAGAGGTAGCGCATGATTGTAATTACAGGTGCAAGTAGCGGCTTAGGGGCGGAACTAGCAAAGCGTTATGATGCGGAAGGCAAAGAGACGTATGTAATAGGAAGAAATACAGAAAAACTATCCGCACTAGCAAAACAACTCTCTCATAACGTCGGCTATCAAGCTTGCAACCTCTCATTACATCAAGGTGTGAAACAGCTCTTTGATGGGATGAAACAGCCGCCTGAAATGGTCATTCATAGTGCAGGAAGTGGTTATTTTGGCTTACTGGAAGAGCAGGAGCCGGAAGAGATTCAAAAGTTGATTGATAACAACCTGAATTCTGCGATTCATGTGTTAAGAGAGTTAGTAAAGCGTTACAAAGATCATCCAATAAAAGTGGTCATGATCATGTCCACAGCCGCGCAACAACCTAAAGCGCAAGAGTCTACGTATTGTGCAGTGAAATGGGCCGTCAAAGGATTAATTGAGTCGGTTCGTTTGGAGCTAAAAGGAAAACCTATGAAAATTATCGCGGTTTATCCTGGTGGAATGGATACGGAATTCTGGAAAACAAGCGGCAATACGATGGACACGAGTTACTTCATGCAAGCAGAAGATGCCGCAGAGATGCTCCATAATGCGTTGTCGAGCATTGGGAATGGTTATGTTTCTGATATTACAGTGAATAGAATTTAAAAAGAGTTTCGTATACTCACTTTCATCTGGAAGAGTAGTAGAAAATGGAGCGTACGTTTCTTATGAGTACAGCTTTGTCACACTTTGTGGCGAAATTATCAGCAAACGATAGTTATTTAAGGTATTTCTGCTTGCGCAGGTCAAAAGCTTACGTATAATGCCAACCATCAAAGGGCAATAGCCCAAAGATGCCGGTGTGGTGAAATTGGTATACACGACGGATTCAAAATCCGTTGCCTTCGGGCGTGGCGGTTCGAGTCCGCCTACCGGCACCATATAAAGAAAGGTCGCTTTTATAGCGGCCTTTCGTCGTTTATAAGCTTTGAAAATATTCAAGAAATCAGAAGCTTAGCTCGTTTCTCCCTTCCTTGTTATCGAAGCTTTTCTCGCTCCAATAAACTCCCTTTACCCGCCTTAAAATTTCTCCCATGGTCCATATATGGTTCATCGCATGACGATTCTGTGCGCAAGGGAATCCTAGTAAATCCAACAAATGCAAACTTCTGTAATCTCGCAAGCCAGTATTATCAAGGGCTTCGAGCGAGAAGAGCCATGGTACGACCATGGTGACTTTACGGTGCTATGCGGTTTTGGTTTTGCCCTTATGGAACAACGGATCGTTTCGATGGATAGTCGAAAAGCCAGTTTGAGTTAGGCGGTTTTGCGGTGTGTGTTGGAAGCGCGTTGGGGTAATACACCTACAATCAATCACACAGATGAATTAACTCCAAGTTGATATCGATATGCAACTGTGTAATCTTCTTTATAGTGGTGAACAAATGGAGCTTGGCCAACTATGAAGATGATTTTCGTCGATGCTGAAAATGTAGGACTGAAGGAGCTAGAAAAAATTAATGCTTCGGTCGTTGATAAAGTCTTTGTTTTTTCTAAGTCAGATTCAGTCAAGCTTGTTTGTGAAAAGTCGTTGTATCTGTTCTTATCTGACTATCCGACAGGTCAGAACCAAGCCGATTTCTATATCATTGCATATCTGTCTAGGGTGCTACTTGCTTTAGATAAAAAGCAGTTGGGCTCTGTTCATTTTGAGCTATACAGTAACGATGAAAGTTTGATTTCAGCATTTGAGTTTCAGTGCAAGCAATTAGGCGCACCTTGTCAAAGCATCAGAACTAGAGACAACACCGTTGTTCCAATTATTAAGTCACAACAGACACCCCAAAAATCCCCTGAAGACAAGCTTCTTCATGCTTTGAAGTCTCCTCGTGCTTTAGATCCTAGCTTTCAAAAGCAGCTAGGGCTGTCAAAGTCAGATTTTACCAAGGCAATCAATGAGCTTTCCAAAAATAACCAAATCAAGCGTAGTCCTCAGTCCAAGAAAAAATGGGTTAGGTGTTAGTCGGCTGACTTACCGACCTCATTAAAGAGTAATAAATGGCGGTATTCTCCATCGCTACTACTAACCATCAGTGTGTGAATATTGCTGTCCTAAGCTTGCTGAGTGATGATCTCGGTACTCTCTGATGAGTTGCGTGCGAGATTAGTGTTGATGTGGCTTGATAGATGAGGTCTAGATCTTGGATGGGATTTTTATATTTAATATATAATAACCAGTACAACAGCTTGCCATAGGCTGCTGTTGTACTGGTTATTATTAATACTATGTTAGTGGCTCTGGTGGCGAAATCTGTAGGTAATACAGTGGTAGTTTCCATTTTAAGCTATGACATTTTCCACTCATTCGTCCAAAATCACTGAATATCACTAAGAATCACTGAACAATCACCGTCCCATCATCGTCGCTACTAAACCACCTCTCATACAATGTCATCGTTCATTCAACAAAGGAGATAGAACGATGAGCAACAAACAGAACAACCATAAAGCAAATCAAGCTAACAGCAACAAAGGTACATCTGGACATAACACCACGTACCAAAAGGCTCAAGATAATCGAGCAAATCAACTAAACCCAAACAACTCACGTTATCAAGGAAAGAAATAATTATGATGGATCCTTCAGATATGTCACAAGACGAGCTAGACCTGTGGTCTGATATTAATAACCCTAATAATGATTCTGATATGGATGACTGGGCGGATGCTCACAATCCAAATAATGATGACTACTTAGGGGATGACTAAGTCTAAAGCCGATGGTTTAATGCCATCGGCTTTCTATTAAATAACAGTTGGTTAGCATGACAAAAGTGACGGTAAAAAATACAAATATACAAGGCAGTTGTTGAAAATTGCTAAGCAATTAGCTGCCCCCCCACATTTAGGGCAGTTATATGCAGAAGTACTAACTTCTGTATAGCATTCAGGACATTTGATCAGAGCCATAGCTACCACCTTATACTAGGTGTGTTATTGAAATTAGGCCAAAGACTAACCTATACAATTGTTGAAAATTGAAGCTCTAGCAAAAAGTTTCTATTGATTTCTTTGACACTTAACCTTCAGCTCAATAAAACTCTTTGTCCCTCACATTCTGCAAGTAGCGATAAATGTCAATATGTAAACAAACGCAGTGCTAGAACTACCTAGTCCTCAAGCTCATATTCGTTCAACATTTCTTCAAAAACTCTTATAACATACCCATCCATAATGAGCTTATCGCGCAATGATGTATAGTAGGATTCATCCGACAATTCATCTACAGAAACAATAGCAGTACCCAACGGTGGGTTTGACTTGAATGTAGTCTTGGTTGGCTGAGGCAACTCATCACAAAAGATAGTGCATTGAGTCTCAAGTGGCTTATCAGTTTTAATTAGTACATACCCATCTGCTTCTAAATTGGTTTGCGCTTGCAGGCGGTTTACACTCCAATTGATGTAGTAGTTTTTAGTATCAGATGACACACTCAAGTCTGGTAGATTATTAAGACTATGAATACCTTTAATTTTTAATCTATCGTAAGGTTCGTATTCTGCTTTAGGCTCTTCTGGATACTTATTCTTGGGTACGTGAAGTGATGACCCTTTGTGGCGTGGAATTATTAGCTCTACAGACACGCCATTTGCCAAGATACTACTATCGTTAAATATGGTTAGGTAAAGAATCTCTGCACCAGCCCACTCTCTGAGCACATCGGCTCGCTCTCGGTATAAATCTTTATTAAGCTGTTTTCCAGTATTCTCCCCATGCTCCCACGGGGCGGATACGCTCAATATCGCCAATAGACAAGAAATTGCAGAAAATATTTAGCCTAGCCTGTGTAAAAATCCTACATAAATCTACCTTCAACCTACCGCTGCCAACTTTATCCAACCGCCTATTTAACATTAAATTATGCGGCAAAGATCACATCAAAAAACAAAAACTTTAAGTAATATCATGCATATAACCAAGTTTCATATCAATTTGGGTATGAATAAAATATTGTCCGTTCGTCAGTAGGCTAATTTATATGCAACTTTATGGGGTGTGCCCTTCGTGTAATAAGAGTACGGTGTTTAATCGAATACACCGCTCATTCATAGAAAAAGTATTCCGCAAAAAATACTTCAAATATGAGTGTGTAAATTGTTCAGCAGAAGTTTTTTCTCATCAAACTCAAATAGATATAGTTCTTCATCGAAATGGGAGATTAAATGAACAATGACATCAGATCTATGGATCAAGCTGATGGTTTGCGTCGTCTTGCGAAACCTCCAACTGGCTTAGATAAATTGAAGGCTCTACAGGTCGAATTACGCAGTGCCATCATCGCAGGGAAATACAAAGATGCAGACAGACTAATGGCGTTGCTAGATAAAGCTCAAAAAGAGCTAGAAGAAACACATTGGAGGTAAACTGTCTTTCGATCTGGTAAGCAAAACTCTGATCTGCTCCAGCTAGACTGGACACTTCATTAAGCGACATTTTGCTGTTCAAAGTTAACTGGGCTTAGATACCCAAGAGCACTGTGCCTTCTCGTCCGATTATATACTCGCTCAACTTGAAGATGCAGGTTTCAAAATCTGAAAATTATCCGTAATTCGGGATACCAGTGAGCCTGCAACTTCTGGCAACGTTACATTGAAAAATTCATTAATAGCCGTTGTAAATTCAGCCTTCGAGGAGAAGTAAATATTGTTCCTCGCATGCTCATTCATCACTTTCCATAACCGCTCGATTGGATTTAAATTTGCCTTCCCATTTTTTTAATCTCAAGCATACTTCACCGATGAGATTTTCTTTTTATCAAAAGCTAATGAAACTTGGTTTGCATAGCGATCTGTTGCCGTTTTAAGATGTAGCCGAAAACCCAATAGCCAAAGAGGGGCTTAATCCTCAAAGCAGAACTGGATGTCAGTTCAACAACAAGTACCTTTCATCATGAGCACCACCTTAGCTTTAAAGTTGAGGTCGTGTATAGGTATTCGGATAACCTTGTAACCTGTCACTGACTAAGTGAAAACGCTGAGGCAAGTAGCTGAAACGGTTCAAGGTTTATTAGGGATAGGGGTGGGTAAAGCCGAACCATATAACTTCATGTTGTATCGTTCGGCTTTTATTTAGCTGTAACAAACACCCATTCAAACACATATTAACTAATTGAATATCTAGTTAATGGAGGTTTGAATGAGTAAATCACAGCGACTCACCACCACTTTCCTCAACAACCTTAAACCCAACCCTAGAACTGCAAAATCCGCTGATTACGAAGTCAATTTATCTGCTATGAGAGATAGTGGCTTACCTACTGGCGTACGTTGCTTAGTGGGTAAATCTGGCGGGAAACGCTTCTTGCTTAGGTATATTAGCCCTCAGGTTCCGGGTAAAAAATCTGCGATTGGTCTTGGCCGTCACCCTGAGACAGATCTTGTAACCTTGAGAAAGATCGCTAAGGAATACCGCCAGAAGATCCTGGAAGGCATTGATCCCAAGCTTGAGCGTGACAATCAGACTACCGAGAAGACGATGACTCTGGAACGGTTCTTTGATGAAGTTTACCTGCCATTGGCTAAACAGAAACGTAGCTGGAAGGATGATGTAGCGCGATTTCGTTTAGCTAAGTCTATTCATCACATATCGATTCATGACCTAACCGCGGCCGATATCATCAAAGTTCAAATGGAGATGCAAAATGCCGTTACGATTAAAGGTAAGCCTTATGCTCCTGCTTCGATAAACCGTGTTCTAGCCCTGCTCAAAACGATCAATCGTCAAGCATACAAGTTGATGGACGCTCCGCTCATTGCTGACAAGGTGAGCTTGTTGAAAGAGGATAACGTGCGTACTGGTTACTTGTCCGAATCACAGCTAAAGGAGTTCATCGGTCACGCTCTGAACCATGAAGATAAAAGTATTGGCGCGTATCTAGCTTTGCTGTTTTTGACTGGCGCGAGGGATAAGGAACTGCGTTTGCGCTTGAAATCCGATGTGAATTGGGAGGAAAAAACACTCACTATTCCACATACGAAAAACGGTAGTAGTCACGTTTTATTCCTAAGTGATTACATGCTTGATATTTTGAGGTCGGTGCCTCATGTGGCGAATAATCCGTATCTCTTTCCTGGACGCAAAAAGGGTAAACCAGTAGGGCAACCTAGGCATGCTTTCAAGGCTATCAAAGCCAAGATGGGACTGCCCGACATACCCGGTGATAAAGCGAACCTAACCCTGCACAGTGCTCGCCATACGGTTGGGAGTTTGTTAGCTAGCCAAGGAGTCTCGTTACACGACATAGCCAAGCAGTTGAATCACGCTGACCTTTCATCAACAAGGCGCTACTCAAAATTGACTGTAGGGCGTCGGAGGGAGATTGGCTCTCGTTTATCGGATATGGTGACTGCGAAGCCAGAGATACGTTGGGAATGAAGAAGTTACGTTTAACCAGTTAATTTAGAAATACATTAGAAAAGCCCCTGTTTAGCGATGAGCTAAACAGGGGCTTTTTCATTATTAGAAGGAAATTCACGATGAAAACAGTAAACAAGTTTGAAGACATTCAATCATTGACAATGCCTGATGGCGTGAAAGCAAAACTGCTAGAGCACCTGATAGAGCCATTCGGTGATGAAGAAAGCACAAAAACGTTTTGGGATGAGGTCGGTACGACCTTGTACTTGATTGAGGAGTCCGATACCGACGAAACCTTGAGTGAAGAATCTGAGGAAGATCAGTACTTCCTTCGCTTTGTTACTAATTACCCTGAATGGGTGCTGTTGTTAAACGATGATGACTGTCCTTGGCTTCTAGCGGTTGCCATAGTGACCATGGAAGGTGGTGGTGTTTACTGCTGCGCTCCAATGAACAGTCCAACGTTCCCTATCGCCAAGTTAGCTGATCAAGCTGAATCTTAAAACCAAATTAAACCTAAACAATTCCATCTTAAAGGAGGTGTCCTATGGCACGTAAATCAAACCAACAACAAGAAACGGTTCAACCTGAAATCGTAGAAGGCAATGAACAAGTCACGGTCACTGACGATCAACCAGTAGACCATTTCACTAATATCGTGCGCGAGGGTAAAGCGAAGAAGTTAAGTCCGAAAACGGAGAACCACGTGTTCTATCAAATCGCCTTACATAACGAGGAAAACGAGCTCCATATCCGCATGTCGGATAATGAAGGTGGAGGTCTACACAGCAAGGAATGGATCCCACTTAAAGATATCACAGCTGTACTAGATGTGCAGGGTGATAAGCCGTTCAAGAGTTCTGTGCTGAAGTGTGTCTTCTCCGGACAGTCTGCGAACAACGCGGGTTTTATGGCAGCTTGCTGTAGGGGGCTTGGTCTTATCATCCAGTCGGAGAAGTCAGTGTTTCTCCACGTTCTAGCGCCAGACTACGAGCAGTGTCGTGATGAGTTGCTGTCATTGGTTGACTCTGAAGCCAAAGCTGAATAACCCCAAATCCACATCAATCCTTATCCACTAAGCCAACTCAGGCTTTCATACCGAGCACTTAACAAGAGTGCTTCCTTAGCAAACTAAACGAGATTTTATTATGAACTTAACTTTTGACGTTGAGCGATTACTGCTGCCTGTCAGTGTCGATCTTCAAGATGCTTTAAACCGAGTGATCAGCGAATCAGGCAAATGGACACCCATGATCCAATCGGTTGTGATCAACTTCCGAGATTCTTCCTACAGTTCGGAAAACGGCGGTTGGCACCCTGTCGAAATCAGGCTTGTTCGACTCTACGACCAGTGGATTTTTGATTACATCACTGACTTTGCGTATTGCGGTGGTCCTTATCCCGAACTGGTTAAAGAGGTGGATTTTAACTTCTCATCTGGGACGGCGAGTTTTTCCTATGTTCCAGAACTGCCGATAACAAGTAGTGAGGTAATGGAGTTCTACTCGATGTGGGAATCCAACTTTCTCAGCTACGTCGAAATGGGCGTGTTCGATGAGATAAAAGTCACTGTGGATTAGTCCATCGGCAACAAACTAAGTAGAAAGCACCATGTATGTACCATAAAATAGTTGACTCACTTCCTAGTGAAACTAAGGCTTCCCATTGCTCCATGTTAATCATGGTGTGATGGGAAGCCTTTTTCCTTGGGGCAAGTTTTAGCAACGTTTACCCAATCCGTTGCCTTCGGGATTCAGAGGGGATGAAGTTGCTGGATTGCAATGGACGGTGGAAACACCAAGGAAAGGAGTCTTAATTTTAACGACTTTGGTTGGTTTACACTGGTGTTTTGTTATTAAAAGCTCCCATTGCTATGTCGAAGCAATGGGAGCAGTAAGGGACGGGAAGCCTATAGAAAATACCGAGAGAATGATTTGTCTGATGCTATCTCTGCAACTAGGGGTAAAGGCTAGCCCTTATTATGCGACGAGAGGCGCCCCTTAATCTTATGTTCGTAGTTTGGCTCGAAAACTTGGGCATTTTCAACGTTGCCATACGAAATGACAACTTATCCAATTTACTCCCAGTACAAACAGAACTAGGTATAACTTACTGACTTAGTTCGTCCAGTAGAGACAACCCTAGCTGATACTTGTCATCTAGTGCAGATGGGTGAACATGTCTCTTTATATTTGGTAGAGAGTTCAGGTAGCTGAAGAATCCGGAAGTGGTCATAGGGTACCCAGGCTCAAAATATTCTTCCTCATCATCCTCAAATGTAAACCAATGACAAAGCATTACGAGGTCTTCTTTCTCGTAAACAACCGCAGATGTGCGTGACTTTTCATGGTCGCTGTAAGCTAGAAAGTCAATGAAGATAACTTCTTGGCTTTCTGGGTTTTCCAAATGCTCTTCTGCCATCTGAATCGAGTAGTGATCCGACTCTGCGAAAAACATTTGAGTTCCCATTGTTGCTTCATGTCCCCAAGCTGCTGCCGCACACTTGGCAATTTTCTCACTTTGACAGTCGTTAAGTAGATGCTCTGTTTTATTGAATGAAATAGACATGTTTTTGTACCTATTTTGTTTTGGTTTCGATACGCGGATTAAACATGCTTCACTTATAAAAAACTAGACTAACTGATAGATTTATAACGATATTCGTGAATGGATTGACACAAATGAACTTTTAATCAAATTTTTCACCTATTTTCAGAAGCTAGTTAAAACAGGCTAGGCGTAACAAAAGGAACTTGTCACCGGAATCTATAGTGACAAGTTCAATTCATGGCTCTGTTTATCCAGTCATCATACCTAGTAGATAGCCAACGGCGGTGAAGCTTAACAAGTTGGCGATATCAACTAGGTAAAAATACGGACTGGACTGAGTGATTTGGAGCAGAGTTCGTGCATCAGACATCATGGTAATACCCCTATTAAATTACTTCTCCTACCGGAGTTATTTATTAGTTAGCCTGAACCCGACCAAAAACAGCATCATTTTGAGTTTTCCCTTGCGTGGTATCGGTTTGAGGCTTCGCTAAATCGTCTCTTTCGCTTACCCCACATAGGTAAGCTCAAAATCGGTACATAGTGGCAAGTTGATGGTTAGGAGGGGCTGTAGTGGTGCAGCGAAACGACATTATGTCATGGTTCTTTGTTGTCATGTAGCTGTGCTTCTAGAGGGAGTGTTAGGACGTCATTTATCAACGTGGCACCTACTTGTAACGATCCAATGTGGCGTGGAGGTCGCGTATAAGCTCAAGCTTGAGACTGACTGGGGAGAGAACCTCGACTTGAGGCATCCAGGACTTCAACAAGGGCAAGATATCGCTCAATCTTGATACTCGACTACTAACCAACAAACTACCGTCACTCAGTTCTTTCAATAGCTGCTGGTGGGGAAAAATCATACCTTCAAGAAAGCGTGGAGCTACTTCCCTGTCAACCTGTACAAGCACCTCAGCATCATCCGGAGTTAGCCACTCCATCCCCTGTTTATGTATCTCCTCGTGGACCTTTTGATTCGGTTTGTATTTATCTTCCCGGCGGTGAATCCGTGAAATATTCGGTAATCGGTACGAATGTAGCTGGTCACAGTAGGTCGCAGCGAGGAACCAGATACCACGGTCATTTACCAAACGATATGGATGGACAGATTCAAACGTTTTGCCATTGCAAGTAAGGTCAATAACAGAGTGAGTGGTAATCACTTCGGTCAGTTGTCTAAACAGCGCATCGAACTTCCCGATGGATTCGGAGCGTGGATTCTTAAACAGAACGGGAGTGTGACCGTTGAACTTGTAGTGGTTCGGTAGTAGCGCAGATAAACCTGTATCGCGCAGTACCTTGTTGGTATTCGCATTACCATTATTTCTAGTTACTGGATCTAACCGATAACCCTCATTGGTGCGGATAATCGGAGCGTTGACTAGCCTTTCATTGAAATCGCGTCTCAGGGTTTTCTCGCTTACCTGATAGTCCGCAACCAACTGCTCAGGGGAGAGCACTTCTCCCATAAACAATCTCGTCAATATGTCACCTAGCCTTAATGCTAGCTTTTCACTCTTATCGCTCATGCTTACTAGCGTACGGTTTCCGCCGGACAGGTTGAGGGCAAAACATTTTTAAATGTTTCAAACCGTCGCGCACTGAGATTTGACATAGCTTTCATTGGATAAGGCAGGGCAATGACGATGACTATTTTCACACTCATTCTGCGGTCTTGGACATATCCTGTCCGAGCGCAGTGGGATACTACACAACGTAGATTTACTACAACGTCAATTAAAGGAAACTATAATGAAAGTGACATTCATTAAGCCACTTATGGCATCAGGTTACTCATGCCGCTCTTTAGGTTGTCCCGGTTGGGTCACCAAGGGTGGGTCATGCGATACGTGTGGCGCAATGGATTACAGTTAAGAAGGAGTATTCGTTATGGGCGGTTGGACAGAAGACCAAGGTGACTATGATGATGGCACAGAAGATTCTGGCTTCAGTCAGGACTTCGACATGGAGCCGGGCGACGATGGTTGGCTTGGTGGCGACTTCATGGCTGATGATGACGATGACTAAGTCCCATCATTAAATTTGGCTTATCAACAAGGGCGATATCGAAAGGTATCGCCCTTTTCTGTATTTGTACCTATAGAAAAGGAAAACATTATGACGAAAACACATTTTCACTCTAACCCTCAACAGCGCTGGTTTAAGCCGAGCGCGTCAACAGGTGTTCAATTCGCGAAGTACGGTGCCACACTCGGTACCCGCTATGGTCCACAGGGCGTCGTTCTCGGTGGAGCCATAGGGTTTGTTGCAGGTGCTCTTGTGGGAGGTGTTCTAGACGAGCTTGAACTGTAATTAAAAAGAAGTAGGGAGACCTACTTCTTTTTCTTGATTTTGCTTCCATTGTCAGGGTTATAAGTAGCAATAATTTATAAACTATAACAATGGATTCTCACATAGGAGATCTCCAAATTCATGCTTGGAATCAATAAAGAAACACTGAACCTCAGAAAGCTCATTCTTGTCATCTGTATTTTTAGTGTTTCCATAACATTAATTAATGCTTTTTTCTCAATTTATCAGGTTCAACGCGATCATATTATCCGTGACACTTTAGAGACAAACCATACTTGTGCCAAGAAGATGGCAGAAGTTACGGATGTTTTTTCGGAGTCTACTATGCGACAAGTTGAGTTCTCTGCTGAGCTTTTGGGAAGACATTTCACGAGCAAAGACTATATAGAGCGTGAACTGAATCGCTTACAACAACAGGCGAACTTATTTAACTCTACAGTGCTTGTAGATAATGAAGGATTCATCGTTTCAACCTCAAAAAACATAACAAAAGCAGAGGGGATACAAATTAAAGATGAAGCTATCTTACACTCCATTAACAAAGTGCAACCTTTTATTACCAAACCATTCCTTTCACTTAAAGGAAACTACTTGTTATGCATTTCCTATCCTATTTTCTCTCCTCATAAAGAATATCTTGGGTACTTAGGGGGGACGATCTACCTTAAAGATAACAATGTCTTAAAATCTCTCCTTGATGATCATAGCCATAGCGATGGTTCGTATTTGTACGTAGTTGATAATAGCAAAACGATAATCTACCACCCAGACAGTACCTTGATAGGCAAGGTTGTTGAAGACAATGAAGGAGTTAACTCGGCTCTTGAAGGTAAAGACGGTGGTCTTGAAGTGGTTGACTATTTCGGTGAAAAAGTGCTTGCCGGGTATGCACCTGTACAAACAACAGGATGGGGTGTTGTCGTCGAGAAATCAAAGTCTCTTAGCTTTGACTTATTAGAGTCTCAAATCCATTCTGTTTTTGCACGCACGATCCCTTTGAGCCTTTTTACTTTTATCCTTATTTGGATAACGTCTTCCACTATATCTAAACCCCTATGGCAACTTGCACGTTCTATTAATAGAACAAACATGGAAGACTTTGAGCCTGTCGACTTCAAAAAGATAAAACCTTGGTTTTTTGAAGCGTCTTTATTGAAGTCAGCAGTCGTTAAAACCTCCAAGGATGTTTCTAACACGATAGAAAAACTTCATTGCAATAGTTTGACTGATGTCATGACGGGACTCACTAATCGTAGAGGTTTTGAAGAAGCACTTGAGAGGTTTAAAGAAAGTAAGAAACCTCTTTCTATTATGGCTATTGATATTGACTTCTTTAAAAAAGTGAATGATACCTATGGACACAGTGTTGGAGATGAGGTTCTAAAAGAGCTTTCTAATCTGATTAAATCTCAATCGCGTAAGACAGATGTTTTATGTCGAACTGGTGGGGAAGAGTTCATGACTTTTCTTGTTGAAATGAGTGTAGAAAATGCATTTGAGAAGGCTGAAAAATTAAGAAAGCATGTTGAACAGCACCAGTTTGCAAGCATAGGTAATTTAACTGTTTCAATTGGCGTGTCACATTGGACTGGAAGTGGAGAGACACTTCATATGGCTATCCAAAAAGCTGATACAGCACTGTATCAAGCGAAAAGGAAAGGTAGAAATCGAACTGAAGTCAATGTCTAAGACTAATGAGTCTAACGGGTCACGGAGTTTTTCGGTACTAGGATTACCCAGAGATGGTGACATGAACGAGTAGAGGAGATTTCGCCTCTACTTTTTTCTTTATCGTAACTGATGAGAAGTGGTTTCCCTTTATCTAGTTGGGCTTTTTTCTCTGTGTTCATTTAGTCCGTTGGGGAATTAATAACACGGACTAACATATCCAAGACTTATGATAGGATTATCAGTCGTTGTGTTGTGAACCTGCCTAAAACGATGTCTAGAAAAAAGAAAGAAATTAATGTTCTTAAGAAGCGAATCAAAGCTTGTGAGTTACAGTTAAAAGCGCTTTTAGATGAGAAAGGATTGAAGTATCACGCTAGCGCATTTGAAACAGAGAGCACATTGATCAATGGTCGAGAAACCGTTTTAACTGGTAGTGGAGTCTGGCATTACGTCAAAGCAGCTATAGAAGACGTTCGATGTAATGCCGCCGAGTTTGTTGATGATGATTTTTGCTTTAGTATCGGTTTGCCGTCACCTAAACAATCTGCGGGTTATACAGATGTACAAGCGCTGTATTTGTCGATGATTGTTCCGGAGTTATACCCTGATTTTGATGACAGGCTCCTAAAAGATCCTCATCTACCTGAACTTTTGTTTCCAGCCCTAGCGCACCATAAGTTAAAAACTACTAAAAAAATTGTCGAAGATAATATTATTACATTATCTGAAGTTGATGAGATTTCGACTAAGGTTAGAGACTCTTTGTCTGAAGTTGATGGTCTTTCGGCTGAGCTTAAAGGCATTCTGTCCAAGATTTATGCTCTTTTATCTGATGTAGAAATGATTGTCGAAATGATGTCCTTAAGTCGCCGAAAGTTCTCCGGTGAAAAGACGCTTTCTCCGTTACTAAAGCTTAAAGCTGACGCTGAAAACAAAGCGGCAAAGGTGTCCGAGATTCGAAGAACTGTGACTAAGAAGTCGTCTATACAGAAAGAAGTTATGGAGTTTCAAGGTAAAGTTCGGGAGTTACTGTCTAAGGTGGTATCGGAAATGGGTAAATATCATCTTCCAATCTCAAAGGAAACCGTGAGACGGCTATGTTTGGACGCGTTTATCCCTCAAGATAGAAAGCAGTATGTTGATGAGCGCTATAAACATTTAGCTGCGGGGTGTGGTGACTATAAAAACAGAAATACAACGCTGTTAAAGCAGGCTAAGCGGGATGTGAATGAGCTATATGATTTTGTTTATGAGCTGATAGACGAGTTCTTGGTTTCTTATGAGTCGAAAGATGACGGCGAGAAATCGGAAGAGCTCTTTAACGATAAAAGGTTGGAGAATTATTTGCGAAATATCATCGAGAAGGAAGTTTAGTGACCTGAAAATCGCCATTTTGTACTGCCAGATAATACGCGGCTAATCCGTAAAATCCTTTGCATGTTTTTGATTTTTTATGCACAGGAGTAAATTGTGGTTAGTCGTGCCATTCCTTTTACCGCATCCATTTTTGAATCACATCCTCGCCCTAAACCTGGACAGAGTCCAATTGTTAAGCGACGTGAAGGTGTGAAGTACCAGCAAGTAACATTCTATGCCAATACGATCTCTCTAGGCATCTCTAAGACATTTAAAGGTCAGCGTTTTAATGAAGTGATTGGACACTGGCCTGAGATGAGCATTTCTACTTTTGACAAGATTGCCAGAGAGCGTGTCTCGAAGATTGAGCTTGGCTATTACAACAAAGCTGCATCCCTTTTAATCGGTGACTTCTTCATTGATTATGTTCTTCCAATGATGGAAAGCCGAAATCGAGATATCGAGAGTGTAAAAACACGTTGGCGCCGAGTGGCTCCAATCTTTGCACATCAAGCTCTAGGTGATGTCAGTAAGTTGCAGATTACGCAATTTCTTACTGAGCTATCTACTCAAGTTAAAGGTTCAACGGTAAACCGTCATTTGTCCCTTCTATCGCGCATTTTTTCACTTGCTGTAGAGCTGGAGCTTTTGGTTGTAAACCCGTGTAAGGGGATCAAGAAGTGGCCTGAAAACAATATACGTGACCGAGTTTTAAGTGACGATGAGTTGCGTATCTATATTCGGGAAGCGATTCGCATTAGCAGCTTTCAGTCTAAGGCATTGTTGTTCAGTTTGATTACAGGACTTCGTATCGGAAATGTCATTGATATCCGTCGAGAAATGCTGAGTGACGACCTTACATTGTTGACTCTGCCGATGACTAAAAATGGTAAGTCGTACCGTGTGGTGCTTAATGAGCCAGCTCGAGAAGTATTAAAAAGCTGCGCAGAGTTGTCATGGAATGAGTGGATTTTTCCTTCTGCTGTGAAGGAGGGTGCGCATATAGCTTACCCTCGTAGTTGCCATGAGAAGATTCGCGACGTTGTGTTGCAGTCTACGGGAGGGAGTGAGTCTTTTAATATCCATGACTTACGTCGTACATACGCCAGTAGACAGTTGATGCTCACTGGTGATGCTCGATTAGTGCAGTCCAGCTTGTTTCACCAGAGTATTACAACGACTGAGCGATATGCTTTTCATCAACAATCTAAACTGGCAGAAGCGAGCCAAAGCACCGCCTTGTCTTTGTTGTCTGGCAATTCTGAACTACGTCTATAAGGAAAAATGAAAAATGAATGATGTTATCTTGACTAAACAAGACCTTGCTGAACGCCAAAAGCGTAGCTTAGAGTCCATTACTACAGCTTGTTCCCGAAACCCATCTTCGTTACCACCTTTCTTTAAATTGGGGACCAACCGAAATAGTCCTATTCGTTTCCGGTTAAGTGATGTGATTGCTTGGGAAGATGAGCAGGCTGAGAAGCAGAAGAAACTGTTGGAAGAGCAAGAACGGAAGTTGGCTCCTCGTTGGTTAATCTAACTTAAGTTTGTAACGTGCTAAAAACAAAGCCCAGAGTGCTATGCACTCTGGGCTTTGTTTATTTCAGGAGTTTTCATTGTGCAACGATTCGTGACCTGAAAATCGCATTTTTGTACCCCCAAAATGCGATGTCTTAAAAAAGCAGAATATTGGTATCCCAAGTTTGGGGCGGGAGGGCAACTGGATTGGTTCGTCCAACCAGATTGCTCTTTAACAATTCAATTTTTAGAAGGACACAGAAAAATGAGCAATAATTCTCTATTCATTCGTACTAAGTCAGGTGTAGCAAACATTTTTGGAGGCAAAACAGTTCTGCCATCAGATGAACTGCTGGTTGTTTTGGGAGCCAAGGGTAACCTTATCGCTGCCGAATCAGGAGAACATGCTGAAGAGTTGTTTAAGCAAGTTTCCAAGAAGATGAAACCTGAGAAGAATAAATGTTTCATGCTAGAAAGCGGTGGCTGGATCCATGCGGATACGGTCGGCGGTGCTTTCATCTCTCCAAAGTCGGGTGCACTGTTGATGACGGTGGTAAACAGTGACAACTTGCTTGCTATGTTTACGCCTGAAGAGTTCAGTGACCTCGAAGGTTTGCGTGACGCGATTACAGAAGCCTTACTGACGTACAGTGAGGGTAATGACCTGCCTAAGATTGCTTGGTCAGACTTTAAGTAATCATCATTGTAAACCTTGCAAAAAGACGCTTAGAGCGTCTTTTTGCGTTTCTAGAGAGTAGTATTATGAATGAAACATATGATTGGTTAGAACAGGCTTCTGACTTAAGTATGGACAACCTAGCAACATCCGGTTGGACTGAGGAAGAAGCGGTAAGTGCTTGGGGGGAAGCTCAACCTAGTGAGTCTGCTTCTTTTGATGGCGTTAAGCGTAAAGCTAAGCCAATATTGCTTCGTAAACCTAAAAAGAAGAAGCAAACCAAGCGTAAAAAGCGAAAGGCAACACCGTTCTTTGAACGCCCCGTGATAGCCGTGGATACTGAGTATGTGGAGTCTGAATGCGGAACTTACAACCGTATCTTGAGTTACCAATTTGCTGTTCTTTTCGAGGGTAAGTTATCAACGATTATCTTGTTCCCTGAATCGACAAAAAAATCGGGACGGCTAGCACTGGACAAATGCTTGGTTCAGGCTATTGAAAAAGCGATGGAAGATGAAGTACTTGATAAGTGGCCTACTGACATCATTTTGTGTGCTCATTGGCTATCGGCAGATTTGTTTAACTTCAGCCAAGCTTTTAACCAACTGAAGACACATGTCAAAGGTTTACGTAAGACGGTGGCGAGTCTTGATGACGTATACGGACTGGAACTTGATAAAGTCATGTATCGACGTATCGACAAAGAACCACTACACGCTTACTCGAAGTCTGGTAACAAGAAAACTCTGTTCATCACCTTTTATGATACGCTTTTATTAGCGCCCAATGGCTCATCTCTTTCATCAGTAGGCGACCTACTGTCTATACCCAAAGTTGAAATTCCAGAGCCGTATTCCATCTCCCGGATGGATGAGTTTCTGGAAGCACAACCGGAGAAATTCGCTGAGTATGCAATTACTGATTCAATTATCAGTGCTCGTCATTTCGAGCGTGTTTCTTCCTTCTGTCAAAATACACTCGGTCTAAATTCGGTTCCGTTCACCATTGGTGGCATTGCCGTTAAAGCCTTTGTTAATAGTTTGGAGGATAAGCGCGGTTACCGTGGTTTGTTTGGTTTTGAGAAGGTGACTAAAGAAGTGTGGCCGTCTGATCGAACTAAGCCCCTAACGATAACTCGTGATGTGCCTGTAACGGCTCGCATGACGTTGGAAAACTTTGCGACTCAGTGTTACCACGGTGGTCGCAACGAGTCATTTATTGCTGGCCCGACGGGTATAGATACATGGCGTGATTACGATGTTCCATCATGTTATTCGGCGATTACGTTGGGTCTACGTGAGCTAGCATATGATCAGATGTACATGACCAGAGACCTGAAAGAGCTGTTTGGAGACAAATGTGCTTTGGCTTGGGTTGAGTTTAAGTTCCCTGAACATACTCGATTCCCAAGCTTAGCGGTTCGCTCTGAGTATGGATTGATATTTCCGCTATCGGGTGAGACGCATTGTACAGGTCATGAGCTTGAAGTTGCGTATAAACAAGGTGCTGAAATCACCATCAAGCAAGCGTTTGTAGTGCCCTGGAAGAATGACGTTCGCATTTTTGAACCGTTTATGAAATGGGGTCGAGAACGGCGCAAATCATTCGTTAAAGGTAGCTTTGACGAGAAACTGACCAAGGAAATGTTGAATAGTTGCTATGGAAAGCTAGCTCAATCGTTGCGCCCAAAGAGGTCGTTCGATATCCAAGCAGGTTACTCTACGCAACTACCTCCATCGACTTTGACCAACCCATTTTTCGCCGCTTATACGACTGGCTTAGCTAGAGCCTTGTTGGGGGAAATGCTTCATAGCATCCCCGATGACAAGGTTGTTGTTTCAGTGACGACAGATGGCTTCCTGACTAACGCTGAACTGGATGAGATAGACCTAAGTGGCTCTATTTGTCAGCGGTTCCGAGAGCTCTACCATCGTATAGACCCAACTGGTGGTGAAGTATTGGAACTCAAGCATCAAGCGAAGCAACTGATCGGTGCTAAAACTCGTGCTCAGTACACGGTTATCGGAAGTGAAGGTTTTGAGCCGATACTGGCTAAAGGTGGCGTTAAGGTCGATCCGATGGTTACTGACCAAAGTGCTTATATGGTGAACAAGTATCTCACCCGAAAGCCCGGTGACAAAGTTGATGGTAGCTACCTGACACCGAACCGGATGCGCTTTTTAGAACATAAGGATTTGATGCTTGAGAAGCGGTCCATCTTCCTGAATATGGAATATGATCAAAAGCGACAGCTCCTAAATCCGGTAATGGTTGACGTAAAAGGACGGAAGCATATTGCGCTTGAAACCAAACCGCACAAGTCGTTGGATGAAATGTTGTTTACTCGATTGCGCTTTGATCGCTGGCGTAAGTCCCATGTTCTAAAAGATTTTGATGATTGGTGCTCATGGCAAGACCGTTTGGTAATGGCAGAAAGCACGAGTCACAAGATTTTGCGTTTAAAGGCTGATGAGACTTCGGATTGCTTAATGGCGCGTTTATTCTTGCGTTTCTACGCGCATGAAAAAAGCGGTATGAGTAAGAAACAGATTACCGCCAAAGCGTTAGCTGAGTGGATGACCGATATTGGCTATCCAACTAAAGCGACCGCTGTTCGTAGTGCTAAGAACGCCAAATTGATTGAAGGCGCTGTACCGATGACAGAGCTGACTATCAACTTAGCTCAATTAATAGTCTCGAAGTTTCCTGACTTCGAAGTTGAAATCCTCTTCAACCCCAATTCCCGCTCCTCACTACGAGAAGCTCTCAGCCCGAACTGAGATCGTAAATATTGACCTATTGAAAGCCCTTATCTGGAAGGGCTTTTTATCAAACATGCCATTGCACCGTTGGGGATATAAGAAGCCCAACCTCACACGCAATTACATTTATTCAAATCCACAGCCGTCATTCCGGCGGCTAACTCAATAAAATTTATAAGGAGTCCACCATGGGACGATCAAAAAAGAACCCTATCGTAATCTTGCGCGGTCACAAGACCTCAGTATTCCCAAGCGATATCGAAGCGCGACCTTACTACCAGCGTGTTAAAGGTGTTCCAGCAATCTTTTACAAATGCGGCACTATTGAGAAAGGCATGCGCGACCTGATTGCCTTTCAAAAGTGGGAAGCAATTGCACCGGAGTTTAAACAGCGGAATGTATCGAGAAAAGAAGCCGAGGCAATCATTCAGGCTATGCTGGCTGATGAAGATAAGTTTGTCGCTGAGCAGCTTGCTGAAGTCCAGCGAGAACGTGCGGAGAAGCTTGCTGAGGAAGCGCGAATTAAGTCTCAGCCGACGATGGAAGAGCGTTCTATTGCTGCATCTAAGAAAGCAACTGAACAAGCATGGAATCGACTTCAGGATGAACTAGAGCACGATAAAAAACACGTTACTTTAAAGTGCGTTCTTGGAACGGGTGGTCAAGCATCGCGAGTTGAGAAGGTATCAGGAGGTATTAGCATTGTTGAGCATGAGAAAGGTGCGAAAGTGTCATTAAAACGGATGTCTTTGGGGTATGCAGCGCTAAAACAAGCTGATAAGGCACTTAGTGGAGATGCTGAAACCGCAAAAATTTTGGGATTGGATGTCACTGTGGTGAACACTCTGACGTTATGGGCACCGAAGTGGAAGCAACAGAACTGGGTGAAACCTAACGGACAGCCGAGACCGAACGCAGAACTCGTACGCGATATGTTGGCGTTGTATGAGCAGATTAAATCTAAGGTCTGCTTCGGCGAGGGTATAGCTCAAAAAGCACCTGTAGACGATGATGCGCCGTTTTAAGGTCTATTTAGAGTAGTGACCATGCAGAGGTCGTCTGGCTTGTTCCAGGCGGCCTCTGTGTGGTTTTATGCTTAGCAAATTGAAAAGTGATAACTATATGAAAAATATCTATGAAATTGAGGGGGTTGAGTTCCCTTCCCGAACAACTGCTTCGCGTCACTATGGTTTGAATCCTAAACTGGTCAACGAACGCATAACCAAGTTTGGCTGGACACTAGAGCAAGCCCTTGAACTAGAAGCGCGCCCTAAAGGTGACTACCGCAAGAAAGTTGTTATAGACGGCACCGAGTACTCAAGTATGCGCCAAGCGGCTAGAGAGCTAGGTGTGGCGCAAAGTACGCTGATGAACCGCATAAAGGCTGGCATATCTGTAGAGGAAGCGATGTCTGCTGCGCACACCGAGCGTGAGAAGCTAAAAGGTCAGTCCAAACCTATGTTCTACGGTAACAAGCTTTACCCATCTGCGCGCCATTTGTTGCTTGCTCATCCTGCTCTGGTTGCTGGTGGCGATTTGGGTAAGGCCGTTACCTCGCTGAATGACAAGGCTCGTCGAGCTAAGAATAAGGGTGAAGTTAGCAACCTGTCATTGGATCAAGTTGCCGCTGAGTATGGTTTGGCGAAAATTGGGTTTGCTGATGAGTTTGATGGTTTTGTTGCTCAGTTAGTGGAACAAGTTGGTGAAGCTGGTTTGACCGAATTGTTCTATGAGCTGAAGTAGTCCGAATTGGTGTTTTGAAGGGAGTAGTTGCGTTGAGTGGCTGCTCCCTTTTTTGTTGCCTGTGTTTTGAGTTGGTGAGCCTGTTGCCGGAAGAACTGCGCAGTAACTATTGCCGTCTCTATTTATAGTTGTGGGGCGAATATGGCTTAAGGCTTAGCGGTTGCTGAGATGCTTCTATATGTTTAGTTTGCGTACAGGTGGTGGGGTGGTTACCAAGATTTCAGAAGAAAGACTCCGACCTAATCAACGGTCAGTTCTACACTATTTCTGCCGATCTGGCACCTGAGTTTACCGATAAAATGGCACCACTAGCAGCACGTATTGAGCATCAAGGAATCCAGTCTTGTATTATGGGTGACGACTCTTGGGGGGCAAAACGATATCCCAACGTCTCTATCGAGCCTTGAACAGTATCAAACAGTGCTCTCTGACTGTAAAGCCGCCAGCAATACAACGATGAACATCGAGTCGGCAATGACAACCTTGGTGAGAAACCAACCCTCGAAAAGCTTTACCCTGAAAAAACAGGGTCAAAGCTACGTATTCTACGAGCTGGAAAATGGTGAGCGTAGCGTCAATGTGAAAGAAGACGATCAAAGTGTCGGTATCGGCACGTGGGACTATGTGGATGGCAACATTGTCATTTCTAATGCTAAAGATGCTGATAATACGCCTATTAACCTCAAAGAGACCATCGCGATGACGTCTTGGAGCTACGATAACCTAGGTATTGCAGTCAAAAAACTACTTCAAGAACAACACTACGATTCGCTAGGGCTTGGAGAGTAGACAACACACGGCAGTGTTTCCTCAGACGTTTATGTGATCATTCTAGGTGCAGAGCATTAATTTGCCGTAGCGTTGTGAATGGCGTCATCAAGTAACGCCTTAAACCAAAAATCCGAGTGTTGATAAAGCACTCGGATTTTTCTTTCTCTGGTAAAATAATTACCTTAACTGGGTTTACCTAAAGCCTACTAATTCCATGGTTTATCTCACTAATCTGTCAAACGATAAACAGCTTCTAAGTATGTGAACTTTGCGATGCTACATCATACTTAAGCTTTTATTTAATGCCGTAACAGGGACTGGGCGACTTAGATAAAACCCTTGAGCTTGTTCACAGTCTAACTCCTCAAGAATACACAGCTGTTCAAGGGTCTCTATGCCCTCAGCAACGACTTGAATCCCAAACCCCTTGGCTATATCAACGATGCCGGAAGTAATTGCTCTTGATCGATAGTCAATAGCAATGTCTTTGATGAAACTACTATCTATCTTGATTTCATCAACGTCTAATTTATTAAATATGCCAAATGAGGTATAGCCAACACCAAAGTGGCTTTGTTTCCTAAATCAGGGAACTAAATCATCAGCCTACGATCTGATCAGCTAAGCTCATTCAAATAATTAGACCAATGGCCAAACCTCGCTACAAAACAACCAACTGGAAACACTATAACCAAGCTTTAATCAATCGCGGTTCACTGACATTTTGGATTGATGAAGACGCTATCCAGTCATGGAAACAAATCAAGCAAGGCAATCGTGGAAGGCCTCGTTTGTTTAGTGACTTAGCGATTACAACAGCTCTTATGGTTAAACGAGTATTTTCAATGCCGTTGAGAGGTTTGCAAGGATTCATCAACTCTATTTTCAAGCTCGCACAACTGCCGTTGTCATGCCCTCATTACTCATGTATTAGTAAGCGAGCCAAAACGGTTAACGTCGCATTCAAAACAAAGACTAAAGGAACAATCCAGCATCTAGCCATTGATGCTACAGGACTAAAGGTCTACGGTGAAGGCGAGTGGAAAGTTAAAAAGCATGGTACTGACGGGAAGCGCCGAGTCTGGCGAAAGCTACATTTAGCGGTCGATACAGACACGCATGAAATCATTGCTGCTGAGTTAAGTTTATCGAATGTGAGCGACGGTGAAGCGCTTCCCAATTTGCTGAGACAGACTCGCCGAAGAATCATTGAGATATCTGGCGATGGAGCTTATGACACAAGGTTGTGCTACGAAGCGATTCACCTCAAGCAAGCTATTCCGCTCATTCCACCGAGAGAAGGCGCAGCCTTCTGGGAGCAGGGCCATCCTCGTAATCTAGCTGTCGGGTGCCAGAAACTCTATGGTTCAAATAAGCATTGGAAAAAGAAGTACGGCTACCATAAACGTTCGCTCTCAGAGACGGCGATGTTCCGTGTGAAGAAACTGCTCGGTGGGACATTAAGCTTAAGAAATTACAATGCTCAGGTTGGTGAGACTTACGCCATGATAAAAGCGTTAAACAAGCTCACAGGGCTAGGTATGCCTGAAACGATGGTGATCGCCTAACAATTAGTCATGTTAGGGGCGTTTTTAACTGAACGTGAATTAGGAAACAAAGCCCACCAAAGTCATCAATGGAGAATGTTACACCATACTTCTTCAGTTTCTTTACTAGACTTGCACATTGCTCAATATCCTTTAACGTAGCTGTCTCTGTGATTTCAAAGCATAGGTATTGCGCAAAATCACGGTCTTGTTTTAAGTAAGTTTCGATTTGGCGCATGTCTTCGACACTATTTATCTCAGTAGCAGAAATATTCACCGATACGCTTTGAATGGCATATCCTAGGAGCTGGGTTTCTTTAAGTTGTTTTGATGCTTGCTTGATAACTAGTGTTGTTAAAGCACTACAGAGATTGTTCTCTTCTGCCAGCGTGATAAATACAGCAGGAGATATATCTCCATGTTGGTGGTGTTTCCAGCGAGAGAGCACTTCAACTCCAGTTACTCTCTTATCTTTTAGATGATACTTTGGTTGAAATACGATCTGTATTTGTTCTTTTCGTATTGCGTTACGTAGATCTGCAATCATCTGTTTTCTTTGGAGATCTTGCTCAGCGAGTTTTTTGTCGTGGTACCGGATAGTGTTTTTCGTTATCTTTGCTTGAGCGAGCGCATATTTGGCTGACGACATGAGCTGTTTAACGCTTTCTCCATCAAATGGATAGAGCGCAACACCAATAGAGCACGTTACATCAATGCCATGACGTTTTGAGTGCTGGCTAAACTGCCTTTGAATAAGTGCTAGGTGCCTGTCAATTTGCTTCTCGTCGTGCATGCGAATCAAGCAAGCAAACCCATCCGAATGAGTCCTTGAAGAGAAAAGTGGAGAGACAGTAGACGAACTAATAGATTGTGCTATGTCTTTTAAAAATTGATTGCTCTTTTCAAAGCCGAGTTGATCGGCAATGGGCTTAAAGTTGTCAATATCGAGAAGAAAGAGAACATAATGTTCATTTTCTTTGGCACTACTGAACTTTTGCTCCAAATAGCGAAAAAAGACGTAGGGACTATGCAGGCCTGTCACATAGTCAATGTCATTGGCCCGTTCAATATCTCGGTTGTTCTTTTTTATCAGCCCCCATAGCAAGAGAGACGTGATCACGATAAATAGCATACCCTTTAGTGACTGCACCAACGTGTATACTTGTAGATTACTAGATAGGAGCTCTACCGCTTTATCTGAGAATAAAACCCACAGTGACGCGAATACAAAGTAAGCAAAAACGAGTTTAGCGGAGGTGAGGGAGTTTTTTTTTCATATAGACCACAGTATTACTCGTGTACTGCCCATGACTAAGGTCATACTTATATGATTAACCTATCATTACATCGAATATCAAGCTAGTGACACATCACTTAAACTGTTTAAAATGCTACATTAAACATATAGTTTTACTATGAAAACTAATGTTTAGTAGCATCAAGACCCTCTAAATATAAGTTTTACTTTTTTGAACCCTTCAAGTATCGGCTAGCATTTTGATCTTGATGCTTGTTTTTTGGTCAGCTACTGGCTCTATTTTCTATCTATGTCGGCCATATCAGTTTCAAAATAGATATAAGCCAGTATAAGAGTTTCATATCTCATGCAGAAATGTCAAAATCTACTAAAACTTGATTTAACACATGTGCAGTAGTACGTATTATTACTTCGAATAAACCAATGGGTGACTTAATTTATGGAATATGTGGGTGAATCAAAACGGATGAAAGACAAGTTGAATTTGAGGCAACTTATTCTGATTCTAAGCATCTTTAGTGTATTGGTCACTCTTCTGAACGCTTTTTACTCCATATATCGTGTCCAACATGACCTCATTGTCACCAACACCATTGAATCCAATCGTGTTTACGCTGAAAAAATGGCCGAAATAACGGACACTTTCATTGAATCAGTTTTGTCTCAATTGGAGTATAGCGCACTTACGCTTGGGAGTAGGATAGGTGATTCAGATGCGTTGCAACAAGAAGTAGATCGATTAAGAACCCAAACTGACTCTTTTAACTCTGTAGTCATCGTCAATGCGAAAGGGGTCATCATTTCCGTTTCACCAGAAACAACACGAGTGAAAGGTGTCCAATTAACAACAGACAGTTCGCTACAATCGTTGAACGCTAAGGCTCCAATCGTCACGAATCCGTTCGTATCCCCGGCAGGTAATTATCTAATAAGTATTTCGTACCCTATCTTCTCCGCACAAAAAGAGTATTTAGGTTACGTTAGCGGGAGCATTTATCTCGATAAGAAAAACATATTAATGAGCATACTTGGGCACCATGGCTACAGAGATGGGTCATACCTCTATGTTGTGGATAAAAATCGGACATTGATTTATCACCCTAATAAACAACGAGTGGGAGAAGTCATTGTCAATAATGAAGCAATAAATGAGGTGACTCAGGGAGAGAAAGGTGGGAAAGTTATCATTAACTCTCAGGGTATTGATATGCTTGCTGGGTACGCACCAGTCAATTATTCTGGTTGGGGGATAGTTGCTGCGAAATCGGAAAGCCTCACTCTGTCAGTGCTTAATGACCAAATGTGGAGTGTATTTGTGGCAACGCTTCCAATTGGTGCGCTCACGCTTTTAATTATTTGGATATCTTCGGTTTTTATCTCAAAACCATTATGGCAATTAGCGAGTGTCGTCAAAAACTTTGAAAGCCACACTTCGACTAAACGAGACTTAAATAAAGTGAAACCTTGGTATTTTGAAGCGTCACACCTGAAGCGTTCATTCGTCAGTACATTCAATATTGTATCCAACACAATTGATCAACTGCACCTCGATACCTTAACTGATTCTATGACTGGGTTGTTAAACCGCAGAGGTTTAGATAAGGCCATTGATAATTTGCGTATACAAAACACTCCATTTTCTGTGCTCGCTCTGGATGTTGATTACTTCAAAAAAGTGAATGATACCTTTGGTCATGATGTCGGTGATACTTTACTCATCAGTGTGGCAAATATGATCAAGGCGCAGGCGCGAGAGGTGGATATTGTCTGCCGATCTGGCGGAGAAGAGTTCATGGTTTTTTTAGTTAAAGCAGACATACGTCAGGCTGAGTACGTTGCCGAGAGAATTCGAAAGTCCATTGAATCCAATGAGTTTGATGTCGTAGGTCACGTGACGATTTCTATCGGAGTATCCCAATGGTTAGCCGAAAGAGAGCCGATTAGCGCCATTCTTAAAGGTGCTGATGATGCACTTTACCAAGCAAAACATAACGGTAGAAATAGAACTGAGGTACATAAGTTCAGATGATAAAATAAATGGATACTGATCTGAACACCCATCTAAGCGAGTTTGTCATACTTTAGATAATTTTTACTTAATTGTGCTAAAACAGTTTTGCCCAGAAACGTGTTACAAAGAGTGGTCAAGTGTGTGTACCATTTTCCCATTTTAAATCTGTGCTTGACGCGTGCTAAAGAGATCCAATGAAATCATATTTCATGGTCCTTGATATCCAAAAAAATCCTCTTAAATGCAAGTTATTACAAGAGCTTAAGGGGAATTCAAAATCCGTTGCCTTCGGGCGTGGCGGTTCAAGTCCGCCCACCGGTACCATATCAGAAAGGTCGCTTTTATAGCGGCCTTTCGTCGTTTTAGGTGCTCGTAAATATCAAAAGGAAGTTAGCGTTGCCTTCGCGGTGACGGCAGGAATGCCAGTCCAATCAACTCCGTCCACCGGTACCATATTTTAAGACAGAGCCTCGATGAAAGTCGGGGCTTTGTTGTATCTGGATCTTCAAAACAAAAAAGCGCGAGGGGTATGCCTCGCGCAAACTACTACATGGTGATAGTAGGAACAGCCTATAGAGCTGTGAACAAGGTATTTTGAGTGTTCGGAGTCCAGTCTGCTTGGGACACGTGCGGTACATCAACTAGATAACGCAAACCTTGATAAGTCACCACATCACCTTGTTTATAGGAAACATTCTGAGTCCAGTTAGTGGCTGGGTCTGCATTTGTCCAGAGGCTAGAGGTTGGAGACGGTGCCCAATCTTGTTGTGCAGTATGGTTTGTTACAGCCTGGTATACAGTACCTAGGTGTAAGACGTAATCGCCAGCGTCGTAGTTATGACCAACTTGCCAGTTCGGTGTGTAGTTATCCATTGTGTCGAAGTCATAACCCGCTTGTTTTGCTAACTGTATAAACTTAGCGAGCTTAGGTAAGTTTTGCGTTGCCCCCATGCCACGCTTACCATCTTCAAATAGGAACTCGTGAGTTAAAACGATAACTTTATCGGCGTGTAAAGGTGTACCACATGGGAACTCTTGAGCTTTGGAGTTGATCGGGTTAATCGTTGTTGGTGCACAAGTGTTTAACGCGGAATCCACATATCCAAGAAATGCTTCTGCTTCTGTAAGGCTGTTTGCTGGCATTTCAATGCCCCAATTTTCAGGTGCCCAGTCCACATCCCAACCGTGAGTTTGATAGCCGTTATTCGCTAGGATATTTTGAACCTCGATAGCTGCTTTTACACTGTTGGATGGGTTGGATGTATCGCATACATATCCTGGTTCCCAAGGTTTCAGGTCATCAGACGTGGCACATAACCCATCTGCTTTGAAGTCTTTCGTCACGCGCCAACCGTTGGTGTAGGGCAGTCTAGCAAACTCTGTTGCCTTGTAGTTCGGGTAGCTTGTAATGTTCGGCAAATACTTTGCTAACACAGATAAGTTTTCCGTAAACATTGAGGCATCGTAAACAGGGTCTTGATACGAGTTAAGCTGGTGGTCCCCGGTCGCATTACACTCCGCAGCACTGTTCGGTCCAAACTCATCAACGCAATTATGAACCATATGATCGTAACTATGGTTCGCGACAATATGACCAGTGTCTAATGCGAGCTTTAAGGCTTCTAGCGAACGGTCTTCATTCTCATCACCAATTCCATCTAAATGCCAAGCATTAAAGTAAAACGTCGCTTTGATATCTTCCTGGTTAAGTACTTGAATAACGTCAATAGATGCATTGATTGGTCCATCATCAAACGTTAGATAAATGGTGCCTTTAGAGTCGGTTTGAGCAAATGAGTGCTGTGATAGTGCGGCACTTACAAGCGCTGCAATAGCCAATTTATTAAATTTCATTCTCTATTCCTTTTAAGAAATTAATAACGACGTTGTCAGTAGTAAAATATTGATAATTTGAAACTTAATGTGATGTCTTAAATTATTTTATGACTTTTATCCTAGACCTAAATAATTACAAAAAAATAGGTGGTATTTTCTAAATTGGGATTGTGTTCACGAATAATGCAACCGGTTGCGCTTTTTTGTCTTGGTTATTTTTGCTACAGTTTTTACAGGTTGAAATTTACACAACGGGAGTAAGGCTATGAAAAAGATCCTTTTATGCTGTAGCGCAGGGATGTCAACCAGTATGCTTGTTAAGAAAATGGAGCAAGCTGCTGAAAATAAAGGAATTGAGTGCAAAATTGATGCAATGTCAGTGAATGCGTTTGAAGATGTAATTAAAGAGTACGATGTTTGTCTTCTCGGGCCTCAAGTACGTTTTCAGCTAGAAGAGCTAAGAAAAACGGCGCAAGAGCATGGTAAAAACATTGATGCTATTTCTCCTCAGCATTATGGAATGATGAAGGGAGAAGAAGTACTAGAGCAAGCATTAGAATTAATTAACTAAACTATAGTTTTAAATTAAAAAGATAACTGTACATCAAATATAAATATTTGATGCGGGATTCTTTTGCCTAAAATAAGGATGGATTCTATGAAGCTTTATGACGCAATTATAGGCGCAGTCGAAAAGCATATAGCCCCTATAGCAGCTAAAGTGGGGAATCAGCCCCATGTTCGCGCAATGAGAGACGGTTTTATTGTCGCAATGCCGTTTATTATTGTCGGTAGTTTCATTTTGATTTTTGCATTCCCCCCATTTGCCGAAGATACAACCTTTACTTTTGGTCGAATTTGGCTCGATTTCGCCACTACACATTTTGATACCATAATGATGCCCTACAACATGTCGATGGGGATCATGACCATTTTTGTTTCGCTGGGCGTTGCTTATAGTTTAGCGAAGGCTTACAAGATGGATGGGATCACGAGTGCTGTATTGTCACTAATGTCTTTTTTACTCATTGCGGCCCCAGCTAAAGATGGCGCGTTGTCTATGTCTCACATGGGCGGAACCGGGATCTTCACCGCAGTGATGTGTGCATTTTTCTCGGTGGAGCTCTACCGTTTTATGAAAAAGCACAATATTACGATTCGCATGCCAGAGCAGGTGCCACCGGCGATTGCGCGATCATTTGAAGTATTGCTACCAGTCTTAGCGATATTCATTACCTTATATCCACTTAGCCTTTTCGTACAAACCCAGTACGACATGCTGATTCCAGATGCTGTTATGGCTATCTTTAAACCGCTAATTAGTGCGTCTAACTCATTGCCTGCCATTATTGGCGCTTTATTGCTTTGCCAGCTGCTTTGGTTTGCGGGTATTCATGGTGCTGCAATTGTTGTTGGACTGCTTTCTCCAATCTTTTTGACCAACATTGGTGCCAACATTGAAGCCTTTGTTGCAGGTGAACCGATTCCAAATGTATTTACTCAACCGTTCTGGGATTTTTACATCTTTATTGGCGGCTCTGGTGCAACACTTGCTCTTGTTATGCTGATGTCGTTTAGCCGTTCTGTTCACCTTAAGAGCATTGGTCGAATGAGTGCGGTGCCTGGCTTTTTCCAAATCAACGAACCTGTGATCTTCGGTAGCCCAGTTGTGATGAACCCGACCTTGTTTATCCCGTTCGTCTTCGCTCCAGTCATCAACGCTACGATTGCGTATTTTGCTGTGCATGTCGGCTTTGTGGGTATGGGGGTCGCTACAACACCTTGGACAACACCGGCACTGATAGGTGCTTCGTGGGGTAGCGGTTGGACCTTTGCGCCAGTATTGCTCGTCATTGGTTTATTAATTCTTGATCTAATCATCTACTTCCCATTCTTCAAAATGTTTGAGAAGCAAATGTTGGAGCAAGAACTACCAACGACGAAGGAAACTAAAGGTGATACGCAGCCGTCAGGCGAAGGCGTTACTGCTTAACTGTGCTTAATGGGCCGCAATTACCGCGGCCCGATTTTCGGAGAGAAAATGATGGAACAAGAATTGGTTGTAATGGAGATCATTTGCAATGCTGGTGAAGCCAGAAGTTTAAGCTACGAGGCATTGCGTTTATCTCGAGAACAAGATTTTGAAGCGGCTGATGAGAAGCTCTCTCAAGCAAGAGAGTGCATTAATAAAGCCCACTTAATACAGACTCAGCTTATTGAAGAAGATCAGGGAGAAGGGAAAGTCCCGATGACGTTAGTGATGGTGCATGCTCAAGATCACCTAATGACTACGATTTTGGCTCAAGAGATGGCTGTAGAAATCGTCGCACTGAACAAAAAAATCTCGAACAAATAAAGGGGGATGAAAATGTCTAGAGAGGCGATCAAACTTGCCATTATTGGCGGTGGTAGTAGCTATACCCCGGAATTGGTTGAAGGGGTTATTAAGCGCTTAGAATATTTACCCGTTAAGAAGATTCATTTTGTGGACATTGAGTCAGGAGCTGAGAAGCTTGAGATTATTAAAGGATTGGCTCAGCGAATGGTCGATAAAGCCGGAGCAAAAATTGATATAAAAGCCGGTTTCGATCGCCGTGCTGCGATAAAAGATGCGGATTTTGTGATGACGCAGTTTCGTGTTGGTGGCCTTGCTGCACGCGCTAACGATGAGCGAATCCCAATCAAGTACGACGTCATCGGCCAAGAAACAACGGGCCCTGGTGGTTTTGCTAAAGCACTGCGAACCATTCCGGTCATTCTTGATATCTGTAAAGACATTGAAGAGTTGGCTCCAAACGCATGGATGCTCAATTTCACCAACCCAGCGGGTTTAGTTTCCGAAGCGGTCAGTAAGTACACCAAAGTAAAGAGTATTGGTTTATGCAATGTGCCCGTTTCAATGGAAATGATGATTGCGGAAATGATGGAGTGCGAGCCAAAAGAGCTACAACTTGAGTTTGCTGGGTTAAACCATCTCGTGTGGGTACACAAAGCATGGCTCAATGGGGAAGATATTACTCAAACGGTATTAGAGAAAGTCGGTGATGGTGCCAACTTCAGTATGAAGAATATCTGGGAAGAACCGTGGGATCCGGCATTTCTAAAAGCACTGGGGGCGATACCATGTCCTTATCATCGCTACTTCTATCAAACTGATGCCATGCTTGCTGAAGAGAAACAAAGTGCCGATGAAAAAGGCACTCGTGCTGAGCAGGTAATGGAAACAGAAAATGCGCTATTTAAGCTCTATCAAGATCCTACCCTCGATCATAAGCCGAAAGAGTTAGAGGAGCGGGGTGGTGCTTATTATTCTGATGCATCACTGAACCTAGTTGATTCAATTTATAACAATCGTAATAGTATTCATGTTGTTAACGTTTTAAATAATGGAGCGATCAACGGCCTACCTGACGATGCTGTGATTGAATGTAGTGCGGTGATTGGTAGCTGGGGGGCGAAACCTCTTGCGGTTGGCGAGTTGTCAAACAATATCAAAGGATTACTCCATCAAGTTAAAGCGTATGAGCAGCTAACAATAGAAGCTGCTGTCGAAGGTAATTATGACAAGGCGCTTATGGCATTAACCAATAACCCATTGGTGCCTGACATTGGCCGCGCCAAGTCAATCCTGGATGATATTCTGGCGGTGAACGCTCCGTATTTACCTCAATTTAAACTAACGACGTTGTAAAACTAAGGAAGGGCGCCGATGAAAGTCATTTTTAATGCTGATGATTTTGGTTTAACGAGAGGTGTAAATAGCGGCATCGTTAAAGCTCACCAGCAAGGTGTGGTTCATTCAACCACCATGATGGTGGGTATGGATGCTGAGCAACATGCCTTAGAACTAGCTCGCCATAATCCAGACTTGAAAGTTGGCGTTCATCTTAGGTTTACAGCAGGTGTGCCTATAACGAAGCATCCTAACTTGACCAACGGCCGAGCGCACTTTATCAACTATGACGAACTTTGGAGTAAGCAGGACTTCGAAACTCAGGTCGTTTATGATGAAGCAAAAGCTCAGGTGGAACATTTTTTATCGCTTGGGTTAGAGCTAAGCCACTTAGATAGCCATCATCACGCGCATACTCACCCTCAAATTTTGCCCGTTATTAAAGAAGTAGCGAATGAATACCGAGTGCCACTGCGGGGCACTGGCTTGTGTCAAGAATCGATGACAATCAGGTATATCTTTACTGATGAGTTTTATGATCAAAAAGTGAGCTTGGATGGCTTAATGGCACATCTATTGAGCTTAAAAGCTGACTATGACTTGGTTGAGGTGATGTGCCACCCGGCAGAGGCCGATCAGGCGCTTATCTTAAAGAGTGGCTATGCGCTTCAGCGAGAGCTAGAGTTACAAGTTCTTACCTCTCCCATTTTAAAAGAACAGTTAGCTCAGCATGGTATAACTGTCACGGATTACTCTGAGCTTGTTTCTACCAATCAAATGGTCGGTGTATGATTAAAGGCTGCCAGCTTCGCCCCCTATAGCACCTTACGAATTGCTGGCAGCCGTTCTACACAAACGAATATTTAATAACAATTGCAGTTGGACCCAATAGCATTATGGCAAGGATTAAAGATGTAGCCGAACTCGCCGGTGTAAATCGCTCTACCGTTTCTCGAATTATTAATGGAGAGGGGAAATTTCGCGAGGAAACTCGAAAAAAAGTAGAGCAAGCTATGGCGCAATTGAATTATCGTCCCAGTGCAATTGCTCGTTCACTCGCAACCTCATCCAGTAATATGGTTGGGTTATTGGTGACTTACTATACGGGGGGCTTCTTTGGCGAGATGATGGAGCAGGTTCAGACCGAGCTGGATATTCATAAGAAGTTTTTGATTACAGCTCAAGGCCATCATTCTGCACAAGGTGAAAAAGAGGCAATTCAGCGTTTTAATGATTTACGTTGTGACGGCTATGTACTTCATAGTCGTTATTTGTCAGATGATGACTTACGTGAATTAGCTAAACAGCCAACACCTTTCGTTCTCCTGGATCGCTACGTGGAAGGAATAGAAGAGCGTTGTGTTACCTTTAACCATCATCATGCAAGCCGTATTGCAGTTGAGCACCTTTTAGCTGGTGGCCATCGAAAGATTGCTTGTATTGCCGGTCCATCCCAACGTCATAACAGTGTATTGAGAAAGTTTGGGTATATTGATGCAATGAAGGATGCTGGTATAGATATTGATGAAAGCTGGTGTGAAGAAGGGAATTATGGTCGGCAAAGTGGTTATGATGCAATGGCTGCAATTTTACAACGACACCCTGATGTGACGGCTGTCTTTTCGTGCAGTGAAGAAATGACGGTTGGTGCAATGCAGTACTTACACGAGCACAGTATTTCTGTACCAGAGCAAATCTCATTAACTAGCTTTGACAGTGTTGATCTTTGTGAAAGTCTTTACCCTACAGTATCAGCAGTGCACTTTCCTATCAGTGACATGGCCCGTGTAGCGGTACAAACGTTAATGGGGCTAGTCAAAGATCAAGAAGTAATAGACAAGCCAGTGTTCGAGGCCAAGCTTAAAATACGCAAAGCAGATCGCTCCTTAAAGTAGCTTACTTCTATCTAATTAAGTGAGTCGCTTAGAAATAACGGTTTGATGTTTTGATAGTTACTGATGAATTTATTCACAAAATTTACTAGTATTCTAACTCTCTTAAGAAATATAAATCAGTAGTGAATAAGTGACAGCCATTAAACTAACGGTCGATCGTATTCAACCCGGATTACATATCCGTCTTCCGCTAAAGTGGAACGATCACCCCTTTCTACTCAATAGCTTTAAGATTAAAGACCAAGAGCAAGTCGAGATGATCCGCCACCTCGGCGTAAAGTTCGTTTACTTTAATCCAGAGCAAAGCGATGCCGTTCCACTCCCTGTTGATCAAAGACAAGCTGACAGAGTAACAAATGAAGCGTCGTTAGATCATGAAACTCAAAAAATGTGGCAAGAAAAACAGAACCGCATAGAAAAGTTAAGTGCATACCGTCGACGCGTGATTCAGTGTGAAAAAGAGTTTGAGCGCTCTCTGGCACGTATGCGTTCAGTCATGACTAAAATCCGTAACCGTCCGACAGCAGCAGTTGATGAAGCAAAGCTTCTTATTGAAGATATCGTCGAGAAGTTAATGTGCGATGATAATGTTACGTTACATCTGATGAACGGAAAAAATGAGTTTGAAGATATTTATTTCCACTCATTGAACGTGGCTGTTATCTCTATGATGATTGGCCGTGCTAAAGGGTACTCAGCAGCACAGTTGAAAGAGCTTTCCTTTTCCGCACTATTCCATGATATCGGGAAAATAAAAATCCCGACTGCAATATTAAGAAAGCAACTACCTCTAACAGAGCCAGAAACCAACTACTTAAAGTTGCATACTAAATATGGCGTCGATCTTGCGAGTCAAATCGAGGCTTTTCCCGAAGTCGCGAGAATTGTGATCGCGCAGCACCATGAGCTAAGAGATGGGTCTGGTTATCCTAAAGGCCTGAAAGGAGATGAGATCAACGAGTTTGCTCAAATTATTGCTGTAGCCAATGCGTTTGATAACTTGTGCCATACCCCGATAGTCTCAGACCAAAAGATTCCTTATACCGCACTCTCTCATTTATATAAGAACTGTAAACACCTATATAAAGAAGAGAACCTGAACATCCTAATTAAGTTTATGGGCGTGTTTCCTCCGGGTACCGTAGTTCAGCTTTCTAATAATATGGTCGGCCTGGTTATCTCAGTGAATGCATCGCATCTATTATTCCCGAATGTCTTGGTTTACGATCCATCAGTACCAAGGACGCAAGCGCCAATCATTGATCTTGCCTCAAAAGATATAAAGATAGTTAACGCGATTCATCCGTCAAAATTACCGGATAAAGTAAAAGAGTATCTAAATCCGCGTTCGCGTATTTCTTATTTCTTTGATAGCGATGAGTAGTTATCCACAGCTTTTTGTGGGTAAATTGTATAAATCCTGAGTGTTATTTCTGGGTAATTTGGGGGTTGGATGGAAAGTATCCATTTGGCATGTTTTTTTAGAAAAAATGCATTTTTAGTATTGCCAAAGAAAATCTTCTCCCTATAATGCGCATCCATCGACACGGCAGACGTCACAAGGCTTCAGCAGGGTCGAAGAGGTAAAAAGCTTCTACAAAAAATTAGTTTAAAAAAGTGTTTGACACTAACAACTAAATCGCTAGAATGCACCTCCGCTTTGAGAGAAAAACTTCTCGCAAAGCAAGCTCTTTAACAATATAGACCTATCAATCTGTGTGGGCACTCGTTGATGATAATCCAATTAGAAGCTTCGGCTTCA
>NZ_JAWOVZ010000025.1:0-63503 GCF_033340175.1 Vibrio sp. 1557
TAAGGCATTCTTATGTCCTCGGCGCTAATTATGGGATGAACTATGAACCAGTTATCAGAGAGTTACAAGGCGAGATTAATCAATCTACTGCCAAGTTGCGTCGCGTTTTTTAAGTATCTTCTTAAGCGATTAACGCATGACCGTGTGAATGTGAACGCGGGCTATCTTGCCTACATTACCTTGTTATCCATCGTGCCAATGCTGACGGTATTGTTATCAATATTGTCGAAATTTCCCGTTTTTGCGAACGTTGGTGAGGTGCTGCAAGGCTACATTATTGAGAATTTTGTGCCAGCTTCTGGAGAAGCTGTACATACGGCATTACAGGAATTTGTGGCGAATACGGGCAAAATGAGCGCGGTTGGCGGTGGGTTTTTATTCATCGCAGCGGTCATGCTGATTTCCAACATTGATAAGAACTTAAACTACATTTGGCGAGTTAAAGACAAGCGCCGTTTAGTCTTTTCATTCTCTATGTATTGGATGGTACTCACGTTAGGGCCGATCATGGTCGGTGCGAGTATTGCGGCGACGTCGTACGTGACTTCGCTGCAAATTTTAGAGAACGAGACATTATCTGGTGCGTTTAATTTATTTCTGCGTTGGCTACCGTTGTTGCTGTCCTTTTTTGCTTTTCTTGGCTTGTATATTCTAGTGCCGAATAAAAAAGTACACCTCGCTCATGGTGCCATGGGGGCAACAGTCGCCGCGATACTGTTCGAGTTGAGTAAAAAAGGCTTTGCGCTTTACATCACTCAGTTTCCGTCTTATCAGCTCATCTACGGCGCGTTAGCGGCGATTCCTATCTTATTTGTTTGGGTGTATTTATGCTGGATGATCGTGTTATTGGGGGCGGAAGTTACGGCTGCGCTTGGTGAGCGAGAGCACTGGAGTGAAGATTTAGACATGATACACTCGACCGCTGAATCTCAGTTAACAGATGAAGGAAGCGAGAGTAGTGATAGCGCTAATTCAACGAGTCAGTGAAGCGGCCGTCCGCGTGGATGGTGAAGTCGTAGGAGAAATTGATCGTGGTCTGCTGGTCTTATTGGGCGTAGAGAAGGACGACGATGAAGCTAAAGCAAAGCGTTTAATGGAGCGTGTTACAACCTACCGTGTGTTCGAAGATGACGAAGGCAAGATGAACCTGAACGTTAAACAGGTGGAAGGTAAAGTGCTGGTGGTTTCTCAATTTACGCTGCCTGCGGATACAAAAAAAGGCACGCGAGCTGGCTTTTCTCGCGGTGCGCATCCTGTTGATGCAGAGCGCTTGTATGATTACTTTTCTGACTTGTGTGAAGAAGTCTTACCCACACAGCGTGGCCGCTTCGCTGCCGATATGAAAGTGTCCTTGGTGAATGACGGTCCTGTGACGTTTTGGTTGCAGGTCTAATCTGGTAACACAGGCGCCATAGTCTAAGCTTTAACTCCAAGCTCATGGAATTGGCTTGGAGTAATTTTTCCGACACTGATTAGTGTTGTGCTTTCAAAGGATTGATATGTTCAAACTCATTACTCCCAAAACCGATAATCAGATAAACAAGTATTATCAGTTTCGCTGGCAACTGCTTCGTGAGCCATGGCGTATGCCGATCGGCTCAGAGCGCGATGAATACGACGAAATGAGTCATCACCGCATGATTGTTGATGGTCGAGGTCGTCCTATGGCGATTGGCCGTTTATACATTACGCCGGACAATGATGGCCAGATCCGCTATATGGCGGTTAAAAATAATCGCCGTAGCAAAGGGATGGGTTCGCTGGTTTTGGTTGCACTAGAGTCGTTAGCACGCCAGGAAGGAGCGAAACGCTTGGTGTGTAATGCCCGTGAAGATGCCATCGCCTTTTATGAAAAAAATGGCTTTGAGCGTCGAGGTGAGCTGACCGATGAGCGTGGCCCTGTGCGCCATCAGCAAATGGTGAAGCAACTGGATCCGATGGCCAATGTGTTACGTCGCCCTGAATGGTGTACTGAGCTTCAACAGCGCTGGGAGCAACAAATCCCAATTAGCGACAAAATGGGGATCAAGATTAACCAGTACACGGGTTACCAGTTTGAATGCTGTGCGCAGCTTAATCCTAACCTTAATCCGCATAACACCATGTTCGCTGGGTCAGCTTTTACCTTAGCAACCCTGACAGGGTGGGGGATGACGTGGCTGCTGCTTAAAGAGCGTGGGCTGCACGGTGATATTGTGTTGGCCGACAGCTCGATTCGCTATCGTCAACCAGTCGAACAAAACCCCGTGGCGAGTACTTCGTTGGATGGGATCAGTGGTGACCTAGACCGATTGGAGTCGGGACGCAAAGCACGCATCGTTATTCACGTAGTGATTTATAGTGGTGACACGCCAGCTGTTGATTTTGTCGGTACCTATATGCTGATACCGAACTACTCGCAGTTACTCAGTTGCTGATGGGGTAAGCGCCGACTGATCTGCTGGGCGCTTATCTGTTTCACCTTCTTGCTCTGTCGGTGAGAGGGTTTGTTCTGCTGCGGAATTCGTGTCGGGTACTTCATCTTCTTCGATAACTTCTTCGTAAAGCTCTTCCTCTTGAGTCTCCAAATTGATGTTATCAATTACGATTGGCTGCTCGATGGAAGGTTCATTTTTCTGTGGAGTCTCAATATCAGTAGGCTCGGCCAGTTTTGATGCGTTCACGCACTCATTACGGTGGGTTTCGCCACTTAGTAGATCGCCTTCAATGTTTCCGCACGACTCTTCCAATTGATAAGTAATGCCACTTAGCGGGTTGTTGGCCATATCAAATGTTCCCCAAACCTTACCACTTATGGCTTTTCCTGAGATGGTGACCGGCTTTATGGCAACTTCCCCTCGTTGCGCGCTTAAACGCAGTGGACTTAAGGTAATGGCTTTGAGCGAATGATCCGCTTGGGACTTCAAGCGGGTATCTCGGAGATTGGCTTCCACTTCACCCGATAAGCTGTAGGCCAGCATGTTGCGATCACCTGATAACCCTTGTAGATCGAGGCTGAGATCGGAAAAACCATCAATAGCCAGTGTGTCGGGTAAAAAATAATCGTGGAAGAGCGATAAGGGAATACCATCAGCATTGACGTTGAGCGCCCAAGGTTGGCTCGGGGTACTCAAATCTATTTGTCCGATGCCTTCTACGTAGCCTTGCTCGAGTGGCGCAAAAAGGCGAGTCAATTGCCAAAAGCCATCTTTGCTTTGCATGGCAAGTGCTGCGTGAGACGTGAGTATTTGGTCATAGCTGGCGTTGACAACGCTGACTTCCAATTCGCCTTGCCAAAGGCCCCAACGTTGAGCCGACTGTTTAATATCAAGCTGTTGCCCTTCGATATTTAAACCGGAAAGTTGCCAATAAGGTTCGTGAGATAGCTGGATAATTTGGCTGCGCTCAATGTCGAGTCGTTCGATTGCAACATGCTCTAACTCGCTGGTGGCGGCGTGCCACCAATTTAGGTTGTCTTCTGGCTGTGTTGCCCACTTGAGGCCTTGAATAGAGGCTTCTTTGAGCTTCCATTGTGTTGGCGTGAACAATCCAGAAACTTGCACTCGACCTTGCTGCCAATCTAAGCTGAGCTCGTTGAGCTGGATTGTTCCTGGCTCGATAGCGGCACTCAAACGTGGCTCTATTGCGGTTTGCTGCTGGAATCGAACGCTATCCGCCTGCAATGACACTTGAGCTTTTGTCTTCCAGAGAGACAGTGGCAGTGTGGCGTTTTCCACAGAAAGATCCAAGTTCTGCCAGTGCCAGTCGCCCCATTCAATATCGGCGTTAAGCAAATCTAAGCTATTAATATGATTAATGCTAAATGGTAGATCGTGCCAAGGTTTTGCAAGCAGTGATTGGCGCTGCGTATTACTCAGTTTCAGCTTGTTGATGGTCACATTTACTAAAGACCAGCCTTGAGGATACTGCTCCCCTTGCCCAGATATTTGACTGTTACGCCAGTTAAAAGAGGTGCCATAAAGCGTACTGTCTTGCGGTTTGTAGTCTATATCGACTAAGACTTGATTAAAGGCTTCGCCATTCCAATAGAGTTGGTCGGCCGCAAGTTGAACTTCGCCATATGGTATTAATTGACCATTCCATTGTGGTGATTGAATTTGAAGGTCAATGCCATTGGCAGAGAACTGCTCGTCGGCGTAATCAATATTTTTGAGCGCGATTTGATGGAATAAAACGTTGTCTAAAGGTGGGAGCTTTGGTGCGCCATACTGCAAGCTCATACCATCAATCAATAAACTATCAACGATCCATTTACCATCGCGATAAACATCGGGATTCATCCATAAATCGACTTGCTCGATGTAAGACGCATTGTCTCCGCTGGTGTTCACGCGTTGTAAAGTTAGGTGATAGGGAAAGCCATAACGCACGCTTTCGGCCCGGAAGGGAAGAGAAAAGGTGTTTGACAGCAAGCGCCAGGTTGCGTCCGCGTAAGATGTTGTTAGCAGCGCAATCGTAGCGGCCGGAATGGTAACTAAGATAACCAGTAACAGAAGTAGAACTCGACGCGCTGTTTTCATCTTTGCTAGAACCTACGTGTGTTATTAAATAAAACTAGATAGGCTTTAGCTTGTATCAATATTCTGTGGTATTCAATAAAAAGCCCCTCAAAAGAGGGGCTTGAAGCAATTTTTGTAACTTGGCCTACGTAAAGGTGATAAGTTAATGCCAACTTTTCACTGAGTTTACGCGACGTCGCTGTTACTCGATTTAATCAATCTGAGGACCAGCCGCAACCAGAGATTTACCTTCAGCGTTGTCTGTGTACTTATCAAAGTTATTGATAAAGCGCGCTGCTAAATCTTTCGCTTTGCTTTCCCACTGAAGTGGGTCAACGTACGTGTCGCGAGGGTCTAGAATGCTTGGATCCACACCTGGTAGTGACGTTGGTACTTCAAGATTGAAGATAGGAATGTGCTTAGTTGGTGCATCTTCAATCGAACCATCAAGAATTGCATCAATAATTCCGCGTGTATCTTGAATAGAGATACGTTTGCCAGTGCCGTTCCAACCAGTATTCACTAGGTAAGCCTCAGCGCCCGCTGCTTCCATGCGTTTAACCAGTACTTCTGCGTATTTAGTTGGGTGAAGCGTTAGGAACGCCGCGCCGAAACAAGCAGAGAAAGTTGGTGTTGGCTCAGTAATACCGCGCTCTGTTCCCGCTAGTTTGGCGGTAAAGCCTGATAGGAAGTGGTACTTAGTTTGCTCGGGTGTCAATTTAGATACTGGAGGCAGTACGCCAAATGCATCGGCTGATAGGAAGATCACTTTATTCGCGTGACCGCCTTTTGATACTGGCTTAACGATATTATCGATATGGTAGATAGGGTAAGAAACACGTGTGTTTTCTGTTTTCGAACCATCATCAAAGTCGATAGAGCCATCGCCACGTACTGTTACGTTTTCTAGCAGTGCATCACGACGAATTGCGTTGTAGATGTCCGGCTCCGCTTCTTTCGAAAGTTTGATGGTTTTTGCGTAACAACCACCTTCGAAGTTGAAGACACCGTCATCATCCCAGCCGTGCTCATCATCACCAATTAGCGCACGTTTAGGATCAGTCGACAGGGTCGTTTTACCCGTACCAGATAGACCGAAGAATACCGCTACATCGCCATCTTTGCCCATGTTAGCGCTACAGTGCATTGATGCGATGTCTTTTAGTGGAAGGAAGTAGTTCATCATGGCGAACATACCTTTCTTCATTTCACCGCCGTACCAAGTACCACCGATAAGTTGCATGCGCTCAGTTAGGTTAAATACGGTGAAGTTTTCTGAGTTCAGGCCTTGCTCTTCCCATTTTGGATTAGTGCATTTTGCGCCATTCATTACTACGAAGTCTGGTTCAAATGTCGCTAACTCTTCTTCTGTCGGGCGAATAAACATGTTTTTAACGAAGTGCGCTTGCCATGCGACTTCTGTGATAACACGAATGCTCAAACGTGTATCTGGGTTTGCACCACAGTAACCGTCAACAACAAACAAGCGTTTGTTAGAAAGCTGGTTTGTGACCAGTTCTTTTAGCTCGTCCCACACTTCAGGAGTGATTGGTTTGTTATCATTTTTCACTTGATCAGACGTCCACCACATATGTTCTTCTGTCGTAGCGTCTTTGACGATATATTTATCTTTTGGTGAGCGACCAGTAAAGATGCCAGTGTCAACGGCAACCGCACCTAGTTCAGTAACCACGCCGCGCTCATAACCGGTTAGGTCTTCACGCGTTTCTTCCTCAAACAACATTTCGTAGCTTGGGTTGCGAATAACCTCTTTTACGTTATGCAGTCCGTGCTTGGTTAGATCAAGTGTTGCAGCCTTAGTATGTTCCATAACGGTCATAGGTGCTCCTTATAAGGATTTTGTAGGGATTTTGTAAGAATGTTTTAATTTTAATCTGCTCACCATGCTAGCAACGGGGCGGGGAGAAAACAGGGAGATAGCTCAAAATTTACCCATGATTTCAATAAGGTTTTAGGTAACCCGTCACATATTGGTGGGAATAGTCTATCGTGCACGCAATCCTTTGCGCTAGGGCAAAATCATTATTAATTGTTTAAAATTAAGCAGTTGTTTTATTACGCTTGAGGCTAGTTATTACGAGGGGTTGATCACAAAAAGGCCAGCATTAAGCTGGCCTTTTGTAGGGTAAATTACGTGCTTGATAAGCTATGTAAATTAATGCAGGGTTTTCTTGTCTGTAGAAGCTTGTGCATACAGTTCAGTGACTTCAGATTCGTCGAACGTATAAGTTGTGCCACAGTAATCACAATGTAAAGAAACTGATCCAACTTCTGCCAAAATGTCATAAATTTCAGCTTTCTCAACGGTGATGATTGCTGCACCGCTACGCTCACGAGAACAGCCACAATGGAACTCGACAGGTTGCGGCTCGTACAGACGTACTTTGTCTTGGTTATATAGTCGATACAATAACTCGTTCGCTTCTAAACCAAACAATTCTTCATCTTTTACTGTATCAGTGAGCTGCTCTAGATGTTCGAAATCATCTGGAGAGCCAGTGCCGTCAGGGATCACTTGAATCAACATACCTGCTGCGTGTGCTTTGCCTTCATGCTCACCAGTGCGGATCCATAGGCGCGTTTTTAACTGCTCTGAGTTTGCAAAGTAGCCTTCTAGCACTTCTGCTAAAGTGTCACCTTCTAATCCAACGACGCCTTGGTAACGCTCGCCGTTTTTCGGTTCGATGGTGATCACAAGGTAGCCCTTACCCATTAGATCGTGAATGTTTGCGTCATCGGCAACATCGCCTTCCCAGCGAGCTACGCCACGAACACGTTGGTTATGGTCACCGTTGATAACGGCAAGAGACACAGGACCGTCGCCTTGTAGCTGGATGGTGATCGAACCTTCGAACTTAAGAGTGGCAGTTAAAAGAGTAGTTGAAACGAGTAGCTCACCCAGCAGTTTCTCTATTGCTGCCGGATATTCCTTGCTGGAGATAACACGTTGGTACGCTTCATCCAATTGTACCAACTCGCCACGTACTGAAAGATCTTCGAATAGGTAGCGGTTTAAAACATTATTTGCCATGGAGTGCTTTCCTCGTTGGTAATTCCGGCTTTTATTGGTGTTTGAACTTAATGATGTCTCTGCGCTGCTTTTTATCTGGGCGGCGTTCCGGACTTGGGTTGTGGGCATTAAGCTTACGTTGAGTCGCGTGTTCCTCACGTTTCGCGATACTCTCATTGGTTTCGCGATATAAGGTTTGTGCGATGGGAGCGCCTCGGCGTTGATCTGAGATTTGTTCGATGATCACGATTTTTTCTTCGTTGCCTTGACGAAGTCTGACTTCAGCGCCCACTTCAACGATTTTACTCGGCTTGCTTCGTTGGCCATTATAGTGGACTTTACCGCCATCGACCATGTTACGCGCGATGGAGCGGGTTTTGTAAAATCTTGCGGCCCATAGCCATTTATCTAGCCTAACGGCTTCATTTAGGGAACTCATAGAACACTACGCTATCTAATCACTGCCCGAATACGGCAATGAGTGATGGATTATTCACCTACAGATGGAGTCAAGGCGTATTTTTTTCAAGGGAGTTGGCAAAAACTGCATAAGAAAAAGGTATGAAAGACAACTTGTGATATAGTTCACTGCTCTTTGTTGAGTAATAATTTTATTGCAAATTTAGCAATTTAAAGTCGATAGCTATCGTTATAGCTTAAATGACGGACGTTAGAATAAAGGAATCCATTCAGTGAAACGTTTAGAGCTAAGTGCAGGATTATCAAGCAGACCGCTACTGGCTCAGATCAAGTCCAATCATTATACCATTCAAGCCAAACTTAGCTTGTTGCTTACCTGTCTGTTTATTGCGATAACCGGATGGATACTTGGCAAAATTGTGTGGTTAGCCATACCTCAATCGTCGGAAGTGCCGCAATGGCGTCCATCGGCGAGTAGCGTTGCTGCGAGCAATAAAGGCGACGCGATAGATTTTAATGCCCTTCAGAATGCCAACCTATTCGGTAAATACACTGAGCAAAAAGCGGCGGTTGTAGAACAGCCTATTGTTAAAGACGCCCCTAAGACGCGCCTTAACCTTACGCTGGTCGGTGCGGTTGCAAGTAGTGATGCCAACACCAGCCTTGCTGTTATTGCTAACCGAGGTAAGCAAGCTACGTACGGTTTGGGTGAAGAAATCGAAGGGACACGTGCGACACTAAAAGCGGTATTGGTGGATCGCGTCATCATTGATAACCAAGGTCGAGACGAGACCTTAATGATGGAAGGTATAGAATATAAGAAGCTATCTGAATCGCCGCAGGTAGCTAGGGCGCAAGCTCAGCGAGCAGAAGCAGCGACGTCTGACGTTGGAGAGAAATTAGAGCAAATCCGCGAGGAAATTGCGAAAGATCCACAAAGCGTTTTTAAATACATCACCATTTCACCCGTCAAAAAAGACGGAGACATTGTTGGCTATCGAGTATCACCTGGTCGTGATGCCGCATTATTTAATGATGTAGGGCTACAACCTGGCGATATTGCGGTTCAACTGAACGGGATCGATTTAAGTGACCCGTCTTCTTCAGTACAACTGATGCAAGTGATGAGCGATCCGCAAGAATTAAATTTAACTGTTGAGCGAGACGGCCAACAGTACGATATCTATATCCAATTGTAAGACTTAGGCAACCGGCGTAAGTTCAGGGAGACATACGTGAAACATTGGTTCAGCAAAAGTGCTTGGCTACTAGCAGGAAGTTTACTCTGCGTACCAGGTGCAATGGCAAACGAATTTAGTGCGAGCTTTAAAGGCACTGATATTCAAGAATTCATCAACATAGTGGGTCGTAACCTCGAAAAGACCATCATTGTTGATCCTTCAGTACGCGGTAAAATCGATGTCCGCAGCTATGACGTTCTTAACGAAGAGCAATACTACAGCTTTTTCCTTAATGTCCTTGAAGTATACGGTTACGCAGTCGTAGAAATGGACAATGGGGTACTTAAGGTTATCAAAGCAAAAGACTCAAAAACCTCAGCAATCCCTGTGTTAGGTGATGGCAGCGCGCAAGGCGATAGTGTTATCACTCGAGTTGTCGCGGTGCGTAATGTGTCGGTTCGAGAGTTGTCTCCTCTACTTCGTCAGCTGATTGATAATGCCGGTGCCGGTAACGTGGTTCATTATGATCCAGCGAATATTATCTTGATTACTGGTCGTGCGGCAGTAGTGAATCGCTTAGCAGAGATCATCAAGCGTGTTGACCAAGCCGGTGATAAAGAAATTGAATTGGTGGAGCTGCGTAATGCATCTGCTGCTGAAATGGTACGCATTGTCGAAGCACTGAATAAAAGTGCGAATCAGAAAAGCACGCCAGAGTTCCTTGAACCTAAAATTGTGGCCGATGAACGTACTAACGCGATTTTAATTTCTGGTGATCCAAAAGTAAGAGCCCGCTTGAAACGTTTGATTCGTCAACTTGATGTTGAAATGGCGACAAAAGGTAACAACCGAGTTGTGTACCTGAAAAATGCGAAAGCTGAAGACTTGGTGGATGTATTGAAAGGTGTTTCCGATAACCTGCAAGCTGAAAAGCAAGCCGGTCAGAAAACATCAGGTGCATCGCGTGGTGAGGTCGTCATTGCTGCTCACGCTGCAACTAACTCGTTAGTTTTAACAGCGCCGCCAGATATTATGATGGCATTACAAGACGTCATTTCTCAACTCGATATTCGTCGTGCTCAGGTTCTTATTGAAGCGTTAATTGTCGAAATGTCTGAAGGTGATGGTATTAACCTAGGTGTTCAGTGGGGTTCGTTAGAAACGGGTGCTGTAATTCAGTACGGTAACTCAGGAGCCCCGATTGGTCAGGTGATGGTTGGTCTAGAAGAAGCAAAAGATCAAACCCGAACTGAATACTATACCAACTCTAATGGCGAACGAACGCCATATGATGTTACTGAATCAGGTGACTACTCTACGCTAGCGTCAGCACTTAGCGGAGTAAATGGTGCGGCAATGAGTATTGTCATGGGTGACTGGACAGCGCTAATTAGTGCTGTTGCTTCTGACTCCAACTCAAACATTCTATCTTCTCCGAGTATTACCGTAATGGATAATGGCGAAGCATCATTTATTGTGGGTGAAGAGGTTCCGGTTATTACGGGCTCTACGGCTGGCTCAAACAACGACAACCCATTCCAAACGGTTGACCGTAAAGAAGTCGGTATCAAACTCAAAGTAGTGCCACAAATTAACGAAGGTGACTCTGTACAGTTAAACATTGAACAAGAAGTTTCCAACGTATTAGGCGCAAACGGTGCGGTTGACGTTCGCTTTGCTAAACGACAGTTAAACACCTCTGTCATGATCCAAGATGGTCAGATGTTGGTTCTTGGTGGTTTGGTCGATGAACGCGCACTTGAAAGTGAGTCTAAAGTGCCGCTATTGGGTGACATTCCGGTACTTGGCCATCTGTTCAAGTCAACTAGCACGCAAACAGAAAAACGTAACTTGATGGTGTTCATCAAGCCGACGATTATTCGCGATGGTGTGACGGCCGACGGTATTACGCAGCGTAAATACAACTTTATTCGCGCAGAACAGCTTTACAAAGCGGATCAAGGTTTGAAGTTGATGGCTGACGAGAAGATCCCGGTTATGCCTGCCTTTGGCCAGGAGCGTCAGCACCCAACAGAGATTCAAGCGTTTATTGATCAAATGGAAAACAACTAATGGTTGATATGTTAGACACAGCGCCAAGTATGCGTCGTCTGCCATTCAGTTTTGCCAACCGCTTTAAACTGGTGCTGGAGACAGAGCATCCTGAGCGTCCACCTATTCTTTACTATGTCGAGCCGCTTAACCCTGCGGCTCTGGTTGAAGTCCGTCGTGTATTAAAGAAAAGCTTCGTACCGCAACCTATCGATAAAGAAGCCTTTGATAAAAAGCTGACTGAAGCATATCAACGCGACTCGTCTGAAGCGCGTCAGTTGATGGAAGATATTGGTGCTGATAGCGATGATTTCTTCTCTTTGGCTGAAGAACTGCCGCATGATGAAGACTTATTAGAATCGGAAGACGATGCGCCAATCATCAAATTGATCAACGCCATGTTGGGCGAAGCGATCAAAGAAGGTGCGTCGGATATTCATATTGAGACGTTCGAGAAAACCCTTTCGATTCGTTTCCGTGTCGATGGCGTATTGCGTGAAGTCCTGACTCCAAGCCGTAAGCTAGCGCCTTTGCTAGTTTCTCGTGTGAAGGTTATGGCTAAACTAGATATCGCAGAAAAGCGTGTGCCTCAAGATGGCCGTATTTCGTTGCGTATCGGTGGTCGTGCGGTGGACGTGCGTGTATCTACGATGCCGTCCTCACATGGTGAGCGCGTGGTAATGCGTTTGTTGGATAAAAACGCGACTCGTCTTGATTTACATAGTTTGGGCATGACACCTTCAGTGCATGACAACTTCCGTCACTTGATTGGCCGCCCTCACGGTATCATCTTGGTGACGGGCCCGACAGGTTCTGGTAAATCCACCACCTTGTACGCTGGCTTGCAAGAGATCAATAGCAACGAGCGCAACATTCTAACGGTTGAAGACCCGATCGAATTTGATATTGATGGCATCGGTCAAACTCAGGTGAACCCAAAGGTCGACATGACTTTTGCGCGTGGTTTGCGTGCCATTCTGCGTCAGGACCCGGATGTGGTGATGGTCGGTGAGATCCGTGACTTAGAAACTGCACAAATTGCAGTGCAAGCGTCCTTAACGGGTCACTTGGTAATGTCTACTCTCCACACCAACACCGCAGTGGGTGCGATTACGCGTCTACGTGATATGGGTATTGAGCCATTCCTTATTTCTTCTTCGTTATTAGGGGTGCTAGCGCAGCGCTTAGTTCGAACGCTTTGTCCAAGCTGTAAAGAGCCGTATGAAGCCGATGCTGAACAGAAGAAACTGTTTGGTATGGAAGCGCATGAACCACTAGAGCTACACCGTGCTAAAGGCTGCGAAGCGTGTAACCAAAAAGGTTACCGAGGTCGAACAGGTATCCACGAGCTCATTATGGTCGATGAGCAAGTGCAAGAATTGATTCACCGAGAGTCTGGTGAGCAAGAAATTGAGAGAGCCGTTCGCGCCCATACGCCAAGTATTCGCAGTGATGGTCTAAGCAAAGTACGTCGTGGTATTACGTCACTTGAAGAAGTGATGCGAGTGACGAAGGAAACCTAATGGCGGCATTTGAGTACAAAGCGCTAGATGCAAAAGGCAAGCATAAAAAAGGCACGATAGAAGGGGACAACGCCCGACAAGTGCGCCAGCGACTCAAAGAGCAAGGGATGATCCCGATTGAAGTGGTTGAGACGAAAGCTAAATCGGCTAAGTCTTCAGGCTCAGTCAGCTTTAAGCGCGGCATCTCAACATCTGAGCTGGCACTCATCACACGTCAATTGTCCACGTTAGTCCAATCAGGCATGCCTCTGGAAGAATGTTTGCGCGCGGTCTCTGAGCAGGCTGAAAAGCCGAGAATTCGTTCTATGCTGGCTGCGGTTCGCTCGAAAGTAACCGAGGGTTATCCGCTCGCCGACAGTTTTGCTGATTACCCACACGTGTTTGATGAACTGTACCGCTCTATGGTTGCGGCGGGCGAAAAATCAGGTCACCTCGATACCGTATTAGAGCGTTTGGCAGACTATGTCGAAAACCGCCAAAAGATGCGATCTAAATTGCTTCAAGCCATGATTTATCCTGTAGTTTTGGTGGTATTCGCGGTTGTCATCGTTTCGTTCTTATTGGCGACAGTGGTTCCTAAAATCATTGAACCCATCATTCAGATGGGCCAAGAGTTACCTCAATCGACGCAATTTTTACTGGCAGCCAGTGAGTTTGTGCAAGATTGGGGGCTGATTATTTTCGTTGTGCTGGTGGCGCTTTTCTATGGCCTCAAACTGGCGTTGCAAAAGCCAGACTTTCGCTTAGCTTGGGACAGAAAAATCTTGAGCTTACCGCTAATAGGTAAGATCTCTCGAGGTTTGAATACCGCACGATTCGCACGAACACTTTCGATCTGTACTTCCAGTGCTATTCCAATTCTCGAGGGTATGCGCGTTGCGGTAGATGTTATGTCTAACCGTTATGTGAAGCAGCAAGTCTTGCTTGCAGCGGATAACGTCCGAGAGGGCGCTAGTTTGCGTAAGGCGTTGGACCAAACTCGCTTGTTTCCACCAATGATGCTACACATGATCGCCAGTGGTGAGCAAAGTGGTGAATTAGAGAGCATGTTGACGCGGGCAGCCGATAACCAAGATCAAAACTTTGAATCAACAGTCAATATTGCTCTGGGTGTGTTTACTCCTGCGCTGATTGCATTAATGGCTGGATTAGTGTTGTTCATTGTGATGGCGACCTTGATGCCAATGCTAGAAATGAATAACTTGATGAGCGGATAATTTCGAATTAAGACGTGTCTACTAACGGCATGGCTTTAATCTAACTTTCGGAGAAAAAAATGAAGTTTAAGCGTAGTAAACAACAGGGTTTTACACTTTTAGAAGTGATGGTTGTTGTCGTTATCCTGGGTATTTTGGCAAGTTTTGTTGTTCCAAACCTATTGGGTAACAAAGAGAAGGCAGACCAACAAAAAGCGATTACGGACATTGTCGCGTTGGAAAATGCCTTAGATATGTACAAGTTGGACAATAGCGTTTATCCAACAACGGACCAAGGTCTAGAAGCATTGGTTAGCAAGCCATCTAACCCAGAGCCACGCAACTACCGTGATGGTGGTTACATCAAACGTCTTCCTAATGACCCTTGGGGCAACCAGTACCAATACTTAAGCCCAGGTGATAACGGTACAATCGATATCTTCACTCTAGGCGCAGATGGCCAAGAGGGTGGAGAAGGTCCAGCTGCAGATATTGGCAACTGGAACATGCAAGACTTCCAATAATTGAGCCTAAGCCAGCACTAATGAAACAAATGCGAAAACATAACGGTTTTACATTGATAGAAATTCTATTGGTGCTGGTTTTGCTATCTCTTACGGCTGTGGCCGTGATCTCGACGTTACCGACTAGCCAAAAAGATCTTTCCAAACAGTATGCTCAAAGCTTTTTTCAGCGTTTACAGCTGCTCAATGAAGAAGCGGTGCTGAGCGGTAAAGATTTTGGCGTTCGAGTGGATGATGCCAAATCGACCTACGCTCTACTGAGTTTAACCTCAGAAGGTTGGCAGCCTCTGAAATTAAAGCAGATTCCGAGCAAAACCAAGCTAGAAGAAGATATTACGCTACAACTCGAGCTCGGAGGTGGTGCTTGGGATAATGATGAGCGCTTATTCAAACCAGGTTCTCTTTTTGATGAAGACATGTTCGCAGAAGAAGAGGACGAAAAGAAAATTGAGCCACCGCAAGTGTTTATATTTTCCAGCGCCGAAGTCACGCCATTTACCCTGTCTTTTTTTCCGCAAAATGGTGATGCCTTTAATGACGGTTGGCGAGTCATTGGCAAAGAAAGTGGACAAATTTTGTTATTAGCTCCGGGCGAAGAAGTGAAAGAGGATGAGAATGCGCAATTTTAAGCAAGCTCACCCAAATTTGAGTCATCGCCGGACGAGAGGCATGACCTTACTGGAAGTATTGGTCGCACTGGCAATTTTCGCCACCGCTGCCATCAGTGTCATTCGCTCCGTGAGCCAGCATATTAATACAATCAGTTATTTAGAAGAAAAAATGTTTGCAGCCATGGTTGTGGATAATCAGATGGCAAATGTGATGTTGAATACCGGAGAACTCAAAGCGAAAAACGGCACAGAAGAGCTGGCAGGACGCACTTGGTTCTGGAAAGTCACGCCAGTCGCCACGACGCAGCCATTGCTGAAAGCATTTGATGTGAGCGTCTCGGTAGAGAAAAGCGCGAGCCCTGTAGTAACGGTACGAAGCTATGTGGCGCAATAATAATCCCCGCGCAAATACGCGCCAAAGGGTAAAAGGTTTTACACTTATTGAAGTGTTGGTATCGATTGCCATCTTTGCCAGTTTAAGTGTCGCTGCGTACCAAGTGGTATCGCAAGTACAGCGTAGCAATGCGCTATCACAAGAACGAACCCAACGCTTAAACGAAATTCAGCGTGCCATGGTGATGATGGATAACGATTTTCGTCAAATGGCGATGCGTCAAACACGTACTAATGGTGAAGAGCCTGCTAGCCGGCTAATTTTTTGGTCCGATTACCTGTTGGACTCCGATACCAAAGGACTGATGTTTGCCCGTTTAGGTTGGCACAACCCTCAGCAGCAGTTCCCTCGTGGAGAAGTAACCAAGGTTGGCTATCGCTTAAAAGAAGAAACACTGCAGCGAGTATGGTGGCGCTATCCTGATACGCCGGTTGGGCAACAAGGTACTGTTACTCCATTGCTAACGCAGGTCGAGTCATTTGATATGCGTTTCTATGATGGTAAGCAATGGAAAAAAGAGTGGGCTGAAGAAAAAGCGCTGCCGAAAGCGGTTTCTGTTGTTCTAACTCTCAAAGACTATGGAGAAATTACCCGCACTTATCTCACTCCTGATGGCACATTGAGTCAGAAAGAGGAAAGTTCAGGAGACAGCAATAATGGTTAACCGTCAGCGCGGTGTTGCTTTGATTATAGTGTTGATGTTGCTGGCGATTATGGCGACGGTTGCCGCCAGCATGTCGGAACGTTTGTTCTTGCAGTTTCAGCGAGGCGCTAATCAAATCAATTACCAGCAAGCGTACTGGTACAGCCTTGGCGTCGAGGCGCTAGCAAAAGTGGGTATCGAACAAAGTTATAAAGACACCGATACGATTAATATGAGTCAACCGTGGGCGATAAAAGAGCAAGTCTATCCGTTAGATTATGGTCAAGCGGCGGGACGAATTAGAGACAAGCAAGCGTGCTTTAATCTAAATGTATTGAGTCGTGTGCAACCAACGGGTCAGCAAATTACAAGACCATATTTAGTGAATGTATTGCAGCGCATATTAGAAGAGTTGGATGTCGAGCCATATCAAGCAGAAATCATTGCAGACTCTACTTGGGAATACATTGATGCTGATGACTCTGTCCGTTCGACTACTGGGGTTGAAGACAGCACATATGAAGCGATGAAACCTTCCTATTTGGCATCAAATGGTTGGATGGCAGATGCTTCCGAGTTACGGGCTGTCTATCAGGTGAGTGGTGAAATTTTCCAAAAATTGGAGCCGTTGGTCTGTGCATTGCCAAGTGATGACTGGCGTTTAAACGTGAATACGATTGATGTTGAGCAAGCTCCGATTTTGGTGGCAATGTTCTCACCAAACTTAAGCAGTAGTGATGCGATTCAGCTAATTGAAAAACGCCCATTTGATGGGTGGGATAGCATTGATGAATTTTTAGCAGAGTCAGAAATGGCTGGCTTAAGTGAAGATGTAAAGAAAAACGCCAAAGGCTATTTGGGTGTAGATAGCGCCTTTTTTGAATTGGATGCACAAGTGTTGGTGGATGAATCACGTGTACGTATCCGAAGCCTTTTGCAAAGTACAAATAGAGAAACGGTGACCGTAGTTCGCCGTCGTTTTGGAGGGATCAGTGAGCGAGTTTCTGACCGTTCGGCTGAGTAGCGAACAACAAAGTACCATTCCTTGGGTGGTGTGGTCGACAGATCAACAGGAAGTGATTGCTAGCGGTGAAATCGCCGGGTGGGAACACTTAGATGAATTGGTCTCATATGCTGGTCAGCGCCAAGTTGTGGCGCTGTTGGCGAGTAATGATGTAGTCCTGACGCAAGTGGATATACCACCTGGTGCAACACGCCAATTCGAGGCGATGTTACCGTACTTAGTGGAAGACGAAGTTGCTCAGGACGTTGATGGCCTGCACTTTAGCGTGTTGGGTAAACAAGCGGATAAAGCGCAGATTTGCGCAGTTGAACGTGCTTGGATTCAGACTGTACTGCAACGTTTCTCAAGCCAAGGTATCGCCATTAAACGCATTTTACCCGATGTGCTTGCGTTACCGGTTCGTGGAGATCACAGCAGTGCTGCAATGATTGGCGAGCAATGGCTAATTCGTCACTCTGCGACAGAGGGCGCGGTTGTCGACGCTTCTTGGTTAGACCTTTACCTCTCTTCTTATCTACAAAATCATGAAGGTTGGAAGCTCGATTGCTTTAGCTCGGTCCCGGAATCTGCGTTACCTGAAATATGGGATCCGCAACCAGAAGAAATGACGATGGCTTTACTGGCGAAGGGGGTGACAGAAAGCAAAGTCAATTTGCTGACTGGGAGCTTCAAGCCGAAATCTTCTTGGGGTAAATACTGGAAGCTCTGGCAAAAAGCCACCATTGCTGCGGGGGTGCTTATCGTCGTTATGGTTGCGCAGCAGTTGCTCGTGGTCCATAAGTACGAAGCACAAGCTCAAGCGTATCGTGAGGAGAGTGAGCGTATTTTCCGCCAGGTGTTCCCAAATAAACGACGCATTCCTACCGTTAGTTACCTCAAACGACAAATGGATGATGAAGAGCGCAGCTTATCTGGTGGAAGTGGTCAGCAGGCAATGTTGTCATGGTTGGCGGCATTACCCGCGACGCTTGGTCAGGTCAGTGACTTGGAGATCACTAGCTTTAAATACGACGGACAACGTGGCGAAGTACGTATTCAGGCTCGTAGTTCAGACTTCCAACCTTTTGAGCAGGCTCGTGTGAAATTGGCAGAGAAGTTTAATGTTGAGCAAGGTCAGTTGAACCGTAGCGATAACGTTGTGGTTGGCAGCTTTGTTTTGAAGCGTTTGTGAGGTGATGATGAAAAATTTAATTTCTCAAGCTCAGGTTTGGTGGAGCAGCATCTCGCAGCGTGAGCAGCGTTTGGTCATGGGATGTGGCGCAATTGTCGTTATCGGTATTATTTATTGGGGTTTATTACAGCCAATGAGTCAACGTGCGGAGCTAGCTCAGTCACGTATTCAAAGTGAAAAGCAGTTGCTAGCTTGGGTACAAGATAAAGCGGATGGCATCACTGCACTGCGAAAAAGCAGCGGTGTGAGCTACTCTAGTCAACCGTTGAATCAGTTGGTTTCTTCTTCAGCTCGTCGTTATAAAGTTGAGTTGATTCGAGTACAACCTCGTAATGAGAGCGTTCAAGTGTGGATCAAACCACTCGCGTTTAATCAACTAGTGGATTGGTTACGTTACTTGAAAGAGCAACAGGGTATTGAAGTCGAATTTTTAGATATCGACCGAACAGAGCAAGCGGGCATGATCGATGTAAACCGCCTTCAGTTTAAGCGAGGTTAAGGTGAAGCGAGCAGTACTTTACGTTGTTATCTTTATCGTCTTTTTTTCAGTCAGTCTTTTAATGGGATTACCAGTCTCTTGGGTGTTACAACAAGCACCAACAGTGAGAGGCCTGGACATTCAAGGAACCAACGGTTCGGTATGGCAAGGTCAAGCTTCTAGTATTCGTTGGCAGCGCCAGAACCTTGGAGAAGTTAATTGGGATTTCCAATGGTCGAGTCTACTGACAGGTAAAGCTGAGTTTGCTGTGCGCTTTGGTCGTGGTAGTGAAATGGACGTTCGTGGGCGCGGTTCTGTCGGCTATAGCTTAAGTGATGGCCCTTATGCCAAAAACTTAGTTGCCTCGATTCCGGCGGTAAAAGTTGTTGAGCAAGCGCGCCTCCCTGTGCCTGTTGGTGTTGATGGGCAGCTTGAGCTGAATATTCGTCATGCGACTTATGCTGCGCCTTGGTGTAAGGACGGTGAAGGCACTTTAGTATGGAATGCCAGTGGTATTCAAAGTCCCGTTGGCAGCTTAGATCTCGGTCCTGTGATTGCCGATATAAACTGTCAGGATAGTGTATTGACGGCAACTGGTGAGCAGAGCAGCAAACAAGTCTCTGCGGCGTTTTCCGCTGAACTGATGCCTAATCAACGGTACTCAACCAAAGCGTGGTTCAAACCTGGTGCAGAGTTCCCATCCAGCATGGGGGAGCAACTGAAATGGTTGGGTAAGCCGAATGCTCAAGGTCAATATGAGTTTAATTACCAAGGGCGCTTCTAACCTATCGTGACAAAATCCAATATCTTAAAAGAGCTGCTATTGTGCAGCTCTTTTTGCTTTTGGATCATCGTAAGCTAAAACCTCTATTCGCTGTACATTGGGAATGAATGGAAATTTAAAGCCATGATTTTTAATTGATTTGTTTTCTTTCGTTCAGATTTACAGGCAATTGGAACATAGTAGGCCAAATACTCCAAGTGCTGTACAGAAGGTCAAAAAGAAAAGGCCACGAAGATATTCGTGGCCTTTCTATTGCTAGAATTTTGTGCTCTAAATTTTACCGATAGGGCGCTTAATCTTTGCGTTGTAAAATCTCATTCCAAGGTAAATCCGCATCACCAAGAACAATAAAGTTCGGGTTTTCTAGTGTTTCCCGCTCGTTATATGACAGCGGTTCTAATTGCGTGCTGAGAATACGTCCGCCAGCTTCTTCAACAATGCATTGTGTCGCAGCGGTGTCCCACTCACCTGTTGGACCTAGTCGGAGATAGCAATCTACCGCCCCTTCCGCGACGAGGCATGCTTTCAATGCTGCAGAACCGAGCGGTATTAAGTCGTAATTCCAGGCGCTGCTCATACGGTTAGTAATACGATTGATGTCTTGGCGACGACTAATAGCAATTGCGATGCTTTGCTCTGGCTGTTCGTGTTTGTGTGTATGGATTTTGACGCTGTCCGACATGTCGGGAATTTTCCAGGCGCCTTTGCCATTATAAGCGTAGTAAGTCACGCCAGATACAGGGCCGTAAACGACGCCCATGGTTGGTCGATTGTTGTCGACCAACGCAATAATAGTGGCAAAGTCACCACTGCGAGCGATGAATTCTTGAGTACCATCAAGAGGGTCGACTAACCAATAACGTTCCCACTGAGCGCGTTGCTCTAAGCTTATGTCTGCGTCTTCTTCTGACAACACGGGAATGTCAGGCGTCAGATCACTCAAGCGTTCAGTGATGAACTTGTGAGCTGCAATATCCGCACTTGTTACGGGAGTTTCGTCACTTTTGGTGTAGGCCTCGTATTGCTTCTTTTCATATATTTCGAGGATCATTTGCCCAGCACTGCGGGCAATCTCGATGACTTGAGGAAGTAGGTGAGATAGATCTTTTGTCATTGGCATAAGTGATAGTCCTTACTCACAGTGTTATTCGGTTCTAATGACCGTTATTGGTTATGCTTGTGAGTGGTGTTTGGTAAGTGTTTCAGTGCCAACATTAGCGCTGTGATGCTTCGTGCTTCACAGAAATCCATGTGAGTTAATAACTCTTCGGCTTGCGCAAGTGGCCAACGCACAATTTCCAGTGGTTCAGGCTCATCGCCTTCTTGCTTCTCTGGATAAAGCGCCTGTCCTAAAAATAGAGTCATTTTGCTCGAAAAGTAAGATGGCGCGAGGATAACTTGTTTCAACGGGGTTAACTGATTACAGCCAAAGCCGATTTCTTCTTTTAACTCACGATCCGCAGCTTGGTGTGGTGTTTCTCCTGGGTCAATCAGCCCTTTTGGGAAACCTAGCTCGTAACGTTCAGTTCCAGCGGCGTATTCACGCACCAGTAATAAATCGCCTTGTTCTGTTACAGGGACTACCATTACAGCATCTCGTCCACTTGGCTTCATACGCTCATAAGTACGATGCTCACCATTGGAAAAACGAAGGTCGAGCGCTTCCACAGCAAACAGTTTGGATTTTGCAACCGTCTGGCATGAGAGTATCTCTGGTGGGGTTCGTTTCGGCATGACGCTGGCTCCTTGGTGTCGTTGGCGTTTACGAGATGCGTAAGATTCTTAATATATGAGAACTCCGCCTGAGTTTCTAGCGGATTTTACGAGTCGAGCTAAGCATCTCAGCATCACCTCAGTATCGATACAAAAATGGGAGACCGAAGCCTCCCATTTTCTGACAGTGTTTACTCTTAGTAGTAAGAGTGATCACCACGGTCATGTTCTGTAGCATCACGAACTGCGGTTAGTTCACCAATGAACTGGTTTAGCAGCTCTTTCTCGATGCCTTCTTTTAGTGTTACGTCAACCATAGAACAGCCATTACAACCGCCACCAAATGCAACAATCGCAACACCGTCTTCAGTGATCTCAACCAAGTTTACGTGACCACCGTGGCCAGCAAGTTGTGGGTTCACTTGAGTTTGGATAACGTACTCAACGCGCTCAACCAGTGGTGCGTCGTCCGCAACTTTACGCATTTTAGCGTTAGGTGCTTTTAGCGTTAACTGAGAGCCCATTTTATCGGTAACAAAATCGATTTCAGCGTCTTCAAGGAATGGCAGGCTTAGCTCATCAACGTAAGCTGAAAAACCGCTGTAAGAGAGTTCAGTGTCGGTCGATTCTACTGCTTCTGGTGGACAGTAAGACACGCCACACTCAGCGTTTTGTGTACCTGGGTTCACAACGAAAATACGAATGTTAGTGCCTTCAGGTTGTTGACCTAAAAGGTTAGCGAAATGCGTTTGCGCAGTTTCTGTAATAGTAATATTTGACACGACGAATACCCGAGTAAATTTGTAGGTTACTGCTGCTATTCTACTCTTGTTGACGTATGGGTCTAGTCTTTTTGATGCTAAGGCATGGCGAAGCGATCTAGAGAGAACGAGGAGCAGGTGTTCTGCAGATGCAGTAAATATCGATGCTTTCTACGCCAACTTCAAGTAGTAAATGACATAATTGTCGGACGGTACTGCCTGTGGTGACTACATCATCGACGATGGCAACATGGGAAGAGTGAGGGCGCTTATTGAGAATAAACGCGCCTTTTAAGTTTTGTTCACGGCTTGTTTTGGTATTACCACGCTGTGATTGGGCGAGCTTTACTCGACGAAAGACCTTCGCATCAAAATTAGTCTGCAATTGCTTGGCGAGGTGTCGGGCTAAAACATCACTTTGATTAAAACCCCGGCGCAGGTAACGCTGCCAGTGCAATGGCACACTGGTAATGATTGGAGCTGGCGTGGTGATGCGCTGTTCCAGTTGCTCGGTTAATGCTTTTACATGCCAAGACTCTCCGTGATCTTTAAAGCGTTGTACTTCCCGTGAAAGGGGAAAGTCGTAATCGCCTAACGTGTATAGCCTTTGCCATGGCGGTGGCTTTGAAAGACATTCACCACAAATACTATCCGTACTCATTTCTTCTTTCTGTAATGATAAACCGCAGCGTTGACATCGTTTTACCGGAGTTAGGTATTTTAAACAGTGCTCGCACCAGCGCAGAGTATTTGTGTGGCTTGGTGTTTGAATAGGGAACCGACACAGGCCGCATTGACTGCTCAATACGCGATGCATGATGTTTTGCCAGTGATGAGATAACATAGCGTTTATTCATGGTGATATTTTACTCAGCCTAACGCTTGGCTGAAGCCGTAGGGAATAAAATAAGTGGGAGAGATTGAGAGCATGAGCACGAAATTACACTGGCAGTCATTTGGTCAGGGACCAGATTTGGTGTTACTTCATGGTTGGGGCATGAATGGTGCGGTATGGCAGCAGACAGTCGAGTCTCTTCAACCTTATTTCCGAGTTCATGTGGTTGACCTTCCGGGGTACGGACATAGCGCCGAATCTCATGCTGAAGATTTAGACCATATTGCTAACCTGGTGGTGCAAGGTGCGCCAGAGAAAGCGATTTGGCTTGGTTGGTCCCTCGGAGGTTTAGTGGCGACGCATGTGGCGTTAAATATGCCCGAGCGCGTGGCTAAGTTGATTACGGTTGCCAGCTCACCAAAATTTGCCGCAGAAAAACCGTGGCGCGGCATTCAACCGAATGTACTGAGTGCGTTCACCTCTCAGTTGCTAGAAGATTTCTCACTGACCATTGAGCGCTTTATGGCGTTGCAAGCGATGGGCAGCCCATCAGCGCGTAAAGATGTTAAACAGCTCAAGCAAGCGGTACTATCGCGCCCTCAGCCAAACCCTGAATCGCTGTTGGTTGGGCTAAACATCCTTGCTGATGTGGATCTGCGCGATGCGTTGACGTCTCTTTCTGTTCCAATGTTGCGTCTTTATGGCCGTTTAGATGGGTTGGTGCCAATTAAAGTAGCTAACGATTTGAGTGAACAGTTGCCTCATACCCAGCAGTTTGTTTTTAATCAGTCCTCTCATGCGCCTTTTATCACCGAACATGACGAATTTTGTGTTCAAATCCGAGAGTTTGCTCACGATTGAGCAAGTGCGAACGGAAATACCTCAAGTTGTTTAAAAAGTGGTCGATATAAAGGCTGGTGAGGTTTTATTAGCCAATAAAGCTAAGCCATATTGACGAGTTGGGCGACTCTGAGGAGGGTTCGCAATGATTGTGTCACCGACCAACGTAAGTGTGCCACTGATCGCCCCATCCGTGAATGTGCAGACGGAACAAGCAGCTCGCGACAATAAAGTCCGAGAGCCTGTAACGCCAACGGTCGCATTGGCCAAAACCAATGCAGAGCGAAAAGTAAAAGGTGATGACAAGCGCCGACGTCAGTCTTCTTGGGATCCTTCAGAGCATCCTGATTATGATATGGAAACGGAAGTCGACACGCGTTATCAAGAAGAGCCGGAAGATACACTAGAACGGCTTTTTAGTTTGCTTGCGCTCAAATCGTATAGTGAAGACCAGGGGAAAGGCTACGCGATCCGCTTTCGCTTACCAAAGCGCATTTTGGATGCTGCGATCAATGAAGGATTAATGGAAAAGCGCAGGAAGGTGATCAAGTTTCATTATGGTCATGCAGTCGCTCCCCATACCCCGTCAGAAGTGATAGCAGTATTATGACGACTCAATATCCTACTCAAACAAAAACGCTCCAAGCAGGTTGACTGATTGGAGCGTTTTCTTTTTAGTTATGAAAGCTCGTTAGCGGTGAAGCCTAGGTAAGGTTACTTTTTCGCTTTAGCAAACGCTGCAGCAAACGCACCGCCCATCGCGCTGTTCGATGACGAATCATCACGGCGAGGCTGACGATGCTGCGGTTGGTCATTACGACGTGGCGCTGCTGATGAGCGTTGGCTGCGGTTGTCTTGACCCGGTTCGTCGTTCATACGCATCGATAGACCAATACGCTTACGCTGCACGTCAACTTCCATCACTTTCACTTTGACGATGTCGCCCGCTTTCACCACTTCACGTGGGTCAGACACGTAACGATCTGTCAGTGCAGAGATGTGTACGAGACCATCTTGGTGAACGCCAATATCAACGAAGGCACCGAAGTTGGCTACGTTTGATACCACACCTTCTAGAATCATGCCCGGTTCCAAGTCAGATACCGAGTTTACACCTTCTGCAAAGGTCGCCGTTTTGAATTCTGGACGTGGGTCACGACCCGGCTTGTCTAACTCTTTGATGATGTCTGTAATGGTTGGAACGCCGAAGTTATCGTCGGTGTAATCGACCGCATGCAGACCTTTAAGGAAGCTTGAATCACCAATCAGTGCTTTGATGTCTTTGTTGTTCTTCTCAGAAATTGCTTTGACCACCGGGTACGCTTCTGGGTGAACCGCAGACGCATCAAGTGGGTTCTTACCATCCATGATTCGTAGGAAGCCCGCACACTGCTCGAACGCCTTAGGACCTAAACGAGGTACTTTCTTCAAGGTTGTACGTGCTTCAAAGCGACCGTTTTCATCGCGGAAGTCGACAATGTTCTGCGCGATGGTGCTTGATAAGCCTGCTACGCGTGTTAATAGTGCGGCAGAAGCGGTGTTCACATCAACACCAACCGCATTTACACAGTCTTCCACAATCGCATCTAGGCGTTTTGCCAACATAGATTGGCTTACATCGTGCTGGTATTGACCCACACCAATAGATTTCGGATCAATTTTCACGAGTTCAGCCAATGGATCTTGCAAACGACGTGCAATCGACACTGCACCACGCAGTGATACGTCCATATTCGGGAACTCTTTTGCTGCAAGCTCAGACGCTGAGTAAACCGAAGCCCCCGCTTCACTTACTATGATCTTCTGAACTTTCAGGTTGCCACGTTTGATGACGTCTGCGACAAAGCTGTCGGTTTCACGTGAAGCCGTACCGTTACCAATCGCAATCAAATCCACGTTGTACTTACGCACCAACTGCTCAACGATTTGTGCTGACTTGTCGTATTGTTTTTGTGGTGGGTGAGGGTAGATGGTTTCGGTTGCAAGCACTTTACCTGTTGAGTCGACAACCGCGATTTTTGAACCTGTACGCAGACCCGGATCGAGACCAAGTGTTGCACGAGGGCCAGCCGGTGCTGCCATCAACAAGTCTTTTAGGTTAGTGGCGAATACTTCAATCGCTTCGATTTCAGCGCGCTCTTTCATTGCGCCCATTAGCTCGGTTTCCATGTGCATCGATACTTTGATGCGCCATGCCCAGCTGATCACTTGCTTACGCCAGGTATCTGCAGGTGCGCTGCTTAGCGTTACGCCATAATGGTCGGCGATAATCGTTTCGCAGTAAGACTGACGAGCGCCTTCTTCCTGTTCTGGATCAGCGTTCATCGCCAATGTCAGGAAGCCTTCGTTACGGCCACGCAACATCGCCAGTGCTCGGTGCGATGGCACTTTGCTTAGGGGCTCGTTGTGGTTGAAGTAATCTTTAAACTTCTCGCCTTCTTGCTCTTTGCCTTCAACGACTCGTGAGACCAGTTCCGCATTGCGATTTAAGTGGTTGCGAATTTTTTCCAGTAAGTTTGCGTCTTCTGCGATGCGCTCCATGATGATCGCGCGAGCGCCATCCAATGCAGCTTTGGTGTCTGCGATGCCTTTGTCTGCATCAAGGTATTTGCTTGCTTCGCTTTCTGGCTCGGTTTGTGGGTGATTCCAAAGCTGATCTGCGAGCGGCTCAAGACCAGCCTCAATCGCGATCTGACCTTTCGTACGACGCTTGGGTTTGTAAGGTAGGTATAAGTCTTCAAGACGAGTTTTGCTGTCTGCCTGCGCGATCTCTTGTTCTAGCTCTGGCGTCAGTTTGCCTTGCTCTTGGATTGATTTGAGGATGGTTTGACGGCGATCATCCATTTCACGAAGGTAAGACAGACGACTGTCCAAAGTACGAAGCTGGGTATCATCAAGGCCCCCTGTCACCTCTTTGCGGTAACGTGCAATAAAAGGGACAGTGTTGCCATCATCAATTAGGGTGACAGCGGCGTTGACTTGCTCTGGGCGAACATTCAGTTCTTGAGCAATCATGCGACAGATAGCTTGGCTCATCCGTGTTTTCTCTTTTAATTCGGTTTTGGTTGTATAGAACATTGGGGTCGTTCGAAGAATTTGCAATGTTTTAAATTAACGAGGCAAAAATTTACCGGGCGCTGGTGGACATCAGTCAGATTTATGTCAAAACTGTAATTAAATTGAGAACTTATATCCGCAGTTATCGACTAACCTAATTCCACGGTTGTTGATATCACTAAATGTACCTCGGCTTATACGGATAATCATGATGAAAAAAATGTCTTTGGCGTTAGCGCTTACGAGTGCCTTACTTGCCGCCCCGCTTAGTTGGGCGCAATCTATCTCAGGAACCACACAAGCTCCCGTTTATCAGCTCGATAACAAATTGGTACTAGGGCGTGTGGAGAGCGTCTACTACAGTGACATTCCGGAACTAAAAGCGGTGCCATTTATTGGCAAGATTGATACTGGTGCAGATACGACATCGATGCATGCGGAGAATATCCATGTCAGTAGCTCACACCCAGATTACCAAGATTTGAAAGATAACGAGTTACTTTGGGCAATTGTCGATGACTTAGGTGGTACGAAGGCAAAGTGGGACGCCGACAGCTTTAAGCAATATCAAGTAAAGGTTAGCTTTACGGTTCCTCACCCTTATACAGGGAAGGAAATACAGATTACCGATGATCTGGAAAGAGTGAGCGCGATTCGCAGTCGAACAAGCAAAAAGCCCATCCTACGCCCGACAATAAAAATGCCGATGACAATCGCTGGTCACACCGTTGATACGGAAGTGAACCTGACCAAGCGTACGCAATTCTCTTCTCCTATCTTGATTGGTAAAACTTATCTCGATGATAACGCATGGGTCTTCGCTGGTTATGATTATCTTCAAGAACAGCCAAGCGCAAAAATGATTGGCAAAAAAGAGACGGTTGAAGTCGAAGGTGTGCCATATAAGATCAGCATCTCAACTTCTAGCCGTTATACCAACGTCCATGCACTGGACATCAAGGTAGACAAAAAGCATAACGAAGTATCTTTTATGTTAGAGGGCGAGAATGGCAAGCGTCATCCAATGACATTACCCTTGGTACGAATGCTGAAAACGACCAAAAGCGAGCGTCCTTTAGTCTATTTACCCGTCAAAGTCGGCGAAAATGAAACTCAACGTTGGTTGGTGTATCTGCGTGATCGCAGTAAGTTCAGTTCGCAAATTCGCTTAGGTCGGGACGTTGCGAGTCAGCACTTTGTTATTGATACGGACAAAGAAAATCTATTGGGTGGCGTAGAAAAAACGTTCAAAAGCGCACTCAAATCAAAACCTCTTGTCGTTTCACCAGAAGAACAGGTCACCATTGATGGTTATACCGTCCCTGCTTACCCCACTTTTACTGTGAAAACGCCATTACTGCGTGTAAATGGGTTTGAAGTAACAGAAAAAGGTAAGGATGAGTCCGTCACGTTTTATTTAATGAACGATGAGGGGAAAGAAGAAAAAATCACCAAACCAGTGTTGAAAAAGCTCAAGGTTGGCAGCGCGGTTCGCCCTGTTGTCGAAGGAGACTTTCTTCTCGGTAGAAAAGACACATCAATGAAGTTTGCGCTCGATGTGCTTGATGAGGGTGACACTCAACCCTTTTTCGTCTTTGGTCATGACATAGCCAAGGGTGGTGTGTTGCTGAACACTCGCGCAGACCATCTACTAGATGCAAGGCCACTTTTCAAAGCTGGCCATATCGAAGTGGCTGAAGTTGAGGGGATGTCTTTCCCTGTGAAGTTAGACACGGGTGCAGATGTAAGCTCAATCAATGCTAAGAACATCAAGCAGTTTAAGAAAGACGGCAAAGACATGGTGAGCTTTACCTATGAGAACGATCTTGGCATGAAACAGGCGTTTACCAAGCCTGTTGTTGATGTCATGCGTATTAAAGCTAAGAAAGGCGAGAAAGCGAACGTACGCCCTGTGGTTGAAATGCATGTTAAGCTTGGCGAATTAGAGAAGAAGATCCGAGTCAACTTACAGGACCGAGGTCGCTTCCATTACAGCATGATTTTAGGTAAAAACTTCCTAAAACATGGCGCGGTTGTTTCGAGTGATACGAATTACATCGTGACGCAAAAACCGGATTACGAAAAGTAACACTCTGGCCGCCTTATCACCTTGATACCCAAAGCCTGAACAACATTGGATCTTTGGGTATATCATCTCCTTAATGCTGCCAAAGAGCAGCATTTTTTAGTTGAGATAGGAGTTAATTTGAAAACTAAGCTGATTACACGAGAAGGTTACAACAAACTCAAACAAGAGCATGATTACCTTTGGAATGAAAAGCGCCCGGAAATCACCAAGATCGTCACTTGGGCGGCGAGCCTGGGCGATCGCTCAGAAAATGCGGATTACACCTTCAATAAACGTTTACTCCGTCAGATCGACCGTCGTGTCCGCTTCCTTCGTAAATTCCTGCCAGAAGTCACGATCGTTGACTATTCTCCGCAACAAGAAGGCAAAGTCTTTTTTGGTGCATGGGTGGAAATAGAAAATGAGGCAGGAGAAGTGAAAAAGTTTCGTATTGTCGGGCCTGAAGAGATTTATGGCGATGCGAAAGACTACATCTCTATCGATTCACCTATGGCGCGAGCGATGTTGAAAAAACAAGTGGATGAAGAGTTCACGGTACGCACCCCAGAAGGTGAAAAAGAGTGGTTCATCAACTCAATTGAATATATTCAACCGGCCTCGGAAGACTGAGGCTTTATCACCGATTCAAGTCTCATGAAGTTCACTAGGAGTGACTTGGGTCTCAACGTCAGAATATTTGGTATAAAGGCATGGTGCCTTTCTCGGAGAAGTAAAATGAACAAAGCAGTCATGTGTAGTGCTGCACTAACAATAGGTTTCTCACTTTCAGTTTTTGCTCAAGATGAAGTGAAAGGCTGTGACGCTAAAGAGTTAGCGGTAGAGCAGCAGCTCGAGTATGCAAAAGCGCAAGGTAATGAGCATCGCATTAAAGGCTTGGAGCAAGCACTTTCCGCTATCCAGAATGAATGCTCGGAAGGTGAGCTGCGCCAAGAGCTGCAAGCAGAAGTGGAAGAAAAGACTAAAGAAGTTGAGGAGCGAGAGGAAGAATTAGTCGAAGCTCAGCATTCAGGGAAAGCAGACAAAATTGAGAAAAAACGTCACAAGCTGGCTGAGGCACAGCAAGAGCTGCTTGAGGCCAAACGTGAACTGGAATGGAATTATGGTCAATAGTAGGTGCTGAAAATACCTGCTAGAGAGAGAATAAAGCGCTTAAGATAAAAAGAGTAACAATTTGCTTGAGCACGTTAGGAAAAACAGTGATACATTTTCGACAATAGACGCTTCTGAAAGGATGTTTCAATGCAAGAAAATCATAAAATTTTAGTGGTTGATGACGATGCTCGTTTACGTGCTCTATTGGAGCGTTACCTTTCTGAGCAAGGTTTTCAGGTACGAAGTGTCGCCAATGGCGAACAGATGGATCGCCTACTAACGCGCGAAAACTTTCACTTAATGGTGCTAGACCTAATGTTGCCAGGTGAAGACGGTTTGTCGATTTGTCGTCGTCTACGCCACGCGAACAATATGTTGCCAATCTTAATGCTCACCGCGAAAGGTGATGAAGTGGACCGCATCGTAGGTCTTGAGGTAGGGGCGGATGATTATTTGCCAAAACCGTTTAACCCACGCGAATTATTGGCTCGCATCAAGGCCGTATTACGCCGCCAAACCGTAGAGTTGCCGGGTGCACCAAGTACGGAAGAAAAAGTGGTGGAGTTCGGGGAATTCCGACTCAATCTAGGCACTCGCGAGATGTTCCGCGGTGATGAGGCAATGCCACTCACCTCTGGAGAGTTTGCTGTTCTAAAGGCGCTCGTGATGAATGCACGTGAGCCAATGTCACGAGACAAATTGATGAACATGGCGCGTGGCCGTGAATATTCTGCAATGGAACGTTCTATTGACGTACAAATCTCACGTTTACGTCGCATGTTAGAAGACGATCCGAGCAAGCCGCGCTACATTCAAACCGTGTGGGGCCTAGGTTATGTTTTCGTCCCAGACGGCAAAGAGGTGTAATCTCTTCACTCCATAGCCAACACTTGGCTATAGCAACTTCAGCCTTCATTACCTTCCCTTTGAAGGCTGAAATTTCGCGATTAGGACCACTAGGAACGTTCCATGCGCATCCGAAGTTCATTGACACAATCTATTCTGCTGTTCATCTCTTTGCTTCTCGCGAGCCAAGTTTTCTCTTACTACGCCGTTTTTAACTACGCGTTGATGCCGAGTTTGCAGCAGTTCAATAAAATTCTCGCCCATGAGCTCAATTTAGTGCTTGATGATGAAGGACCTTTAAAGTCTGATGCACCATTAAGGCGTCAATTATTAGAAAGACTAGGGGTGACGGTTCATAGTCTCGACAGCGATAAGGCGATTGAATTCCATCACGCAATGTCGATTGATTTGATGTCTGAAGAAATGAGCCAAGAGCTGGGTTCGCCTACAGAAGTACGCTTATTGCTTGGCGATGAAAGTTACATTTTGTGGATGCACATCGAAAAGTTGCCGAACTCCATCATTCGTATTCCGTTATCTGAGCTGCAAGAAGAAGATTTTGCACCGCTGTTTCGTAACAGCTTGATTATGGCGCTGCTGATCATTGCAGGTGGTTGGTTGTTTATTCGTTTGCAAAACCGTCCACTTTTGGCTTTAGAGAGAGCCGCGAAAGACGTCGGTCGAGGTGAGATCCCACCCCCCTTAGCAGAGAAAGGCGCATCGGAAATTCGCTCTGTAACTCGAGCCTTTAATCAAATGTCGAAAGGTATTCAAGAGCTAGAAGAGGACCGAGCCTTATTAATGGCGGGGATTAGCCATGACTTACGAACACCTCTGACGCGTATTCGCCTAGCAACAGAAATGATGTCTCCTGAGGACAGCTATCTTGCGGAGGGGATCATTAGCGATACGGAAGAATGTAATGAGATCATCAGTCAGTTTATGGATTATCTCAAACCGGTGAACCAAGAATCGTTTGAAGCGGTTGATATCAGTACGATTGCCAGTGACGTCGCCAGTTCTGAAGGTGGTTATGAGGTTGAAATTGAAACAGATCTTAATCTTAACTTGCCGCCAGCCAAAGGAAGCGCGATTGCGATTAAGCGGGCGATCAGTAACTTAGTTGTGAATGCGCTACGTTATGGCAGTGGCTGGGTCAAAATCAGCACTGGTGTGACAGCAGATAAGCAGCTAGTGTGGATTTCAGTAGAGGACAACGGACCGGGTATCGAGCATTCCCAAATCGCGAGGTTATTTGAACCCTTTACGCGTGGTGACACCGCTCGCGGTAGTGAAGGCACTGGGCTAGGGTTGGCGATTGTGAAGCGTATAATCAGCCAACATTCAGGCTCTGTGGTGATGCGTAATCGCAGTGAAGGCGGTTTAATCGCTCAAATCAGCTTTCCTACCAAGTAAGTCGATGGCCTGCACCCTTTAAACAAAAAGCCCAACCTAAATAGGTTGGGCTTTTCTTATTCTCAATAATCTTAAGACTCTTTCACTTCCTGAGGAAGTTCATCTTCGTCTTCCAGTTTCTCTGGCAGAAGTAGATTTAAAATGATCGCTGTGATGCCACCTGCTGCAACACCAGTTGAGAAAATACTCTTAATAAATTCTGGCATAAATTGCAGGATCTCTGGTTTTTGTGCGATACCAAGTCCCATTGAGAAGGATAAGGCCATGATCAGAATTGCGCGGCGATCGAGCTCAACACGAGAGATAATACGCACACCAGCGGCAGCAATCGTACCAAACATGACAATCGTTGCGCCGCCAAGTACTGGCTCAGGAATCAGCTGAACAAAGCTAGCGACGCCAGGAAACAAGCCAAGAATCACTAACATGCCAGAAATAAAGTAACCCACGTAGCGGCTCGCGACTCCTGTTAGCATGATGATGCCGTTATTCTGGCTAAACGTTGAGTTCGGGAAGCTGTTGAAAACGGCTGCGATTGCAGAGTTTAAGCCGTCTGCTAACACACCGCCCTTAATGCGTTTCATGTACACTGGGCCTTTTACTGGCTCACCAGACACTTCAGATGTTGCGGTAATATCACCGATGGCCTCTAGTGCGGTAATAAAGAAAATCAGTACCAGCGGAATGAACAGAGACCAGTCAAACGATAAGCCATATTGCATTGGTACGGGCAGTGCTACGATCTCGGTTGCGCCTAGCTGAGAAGTATCTACCATCCCCATAAAATACGCCATGATGTAGCCCACTAGCATCGCAATCACGATTGAAGCCACACGGATGTATGGGTTTTTCGAGCGGTTTAAAATCACAATTAATCCAAGTACCGTCCCAGCCAGAGCAAGTTTGTCTAAGCTGCCGAAGGTTCCTTCATTTAATGCTGCGTAGCCACCGCCCATTGATACTAAGCCGACTTGAATCAGTGTGAGACCGATAAGAGTGACGACGATGCCTGAAACGAGCGGAGTGATGATTCGGCGGGCATGCTCCAACACGCGAGATAGGAAAATTTCTGCAAATGATGCGACTAAAATCGTACCAAAAATGGCAGCCATCATGGTGCTGATGTCTGCTCCACCGGCTTTCAGCGATAGGCCTGCACCAATAATAGGACCTAAAAAGTTAAAGCTGGTACCTTGAACAGAGAGCAAACCAGAGCCAATTGGGCCAATGGTGCGAATTTGAATAAACGAAGACACGCCTGACGCAAATAAAGACATGCTGATGATGGTATTCGTTTGGTCTGCTGGTACACCCAAAGACTGACAGATGATCAGTGACGGAGTGATAACCGCGACGAACATCGCCAATAAGTGCTGAAGTGCGGCAAAAATGGTTTGAGGCAAAGGTGGTCGATCGTTGAGTTGATAGACCAGTTCCGAAGATCGGTTTGAAGTTGTCATTGTTTGTCTCGCTAGTCGCAATATTTCCCTAGTTCTCGCTGAATGGGAGAGCAGGGTGGAGTTGACGTCGTTACCTGTGATTGCTGTTAATCAGAGTCAACTCAGGTTGGTGGAGTGTGATCTAACACACTTAAAAATTTGTGCGCGATTATAGAGAGATTTACTCAAAAAGCAAACGTTTGCTTTGTTTTTGGCGCATTAAAAAACGAGCCATTTGGCTCGCTTTCAATCATTACGCTTTGGAGTAAATATCCCGCTCACCCAACCAGCGATCGATAATCGCTGTTGCGTTAGACGGGTAATTGTCATGAATATGACGCGCAATGCGCTGAACTTCGGGAATCAGGCGTTGATCTCGAACTAAGTCTGCGATTTTGAAATCAGCAAGACCTGTCTGCTTTGTACCCAATAGTTCTCCAGGGCCACGAATTTCTAGGTCTTTCTGTGCAATGACGAAGCCATCGTTACTTTCACGTAGTACTCCGAGACGTTTTTGCGCGGTTTTTGACAGCGGAGAGTGGTACAGCAGTACACAATGGCTAGCAACAGAACCTCGGCCCACGCGACCTCTTAACTGGTGTAATTGTGCCAAACCAAGACGTTCAGGGTTTTCTATGATCATCAAGCTAGAGTTTGGTACATCCACACCAACTTCAATCACTGTCGTTGCGACCAGCAAATGCAGTTTATTGTCTTTGAAATCTTGCATCACCGCTTGTTTCTCTGCCGGCTTCATTCGTCCGTGTACTAGACCAATTTTTACGTCCGGTAGCTTACGTTGAAGCTCTTCTGCGGTATCTGCCGCGGCTTGCGCTTCTAATACTTCCGACTCATCAATCAGGGTACACACCCAATATGCCTGCTTGCCTTCGTTTAAGCAGGCATTTCGGACACGCTCGACGATTTCGTCACGTTTTGTATCTGGAATGGCAACGGTTTGAATCGGCGTTCGACCCGGTGGTAGCTCGTCAATCACGGAAGTTTCCAGATCGGCGTAAGCGGTCATGGCTAAGGTGCGAGGAATAGGCGTCGCCGTCATGATCAACTGATGTGGATAGGCGCCTTGTTTTGCGCCTTTTTCACGCAATTCTAATCGCTGATGGACACCGAAGCGGTGCTGTTCATCAATGATGACCAAAGCAAGGTGATGAAATTCAACGTGCTCTTGGAATAGCGCGTGAGTACCCACTACCATTTGTGCTTCACCACTGGCAATACGAGCCAACTCGGCTTCCTTTGCCTTACCTTTGAGTTTGCCCGCTAACCAACCGACTTGAATGCCCATTGTTTCAAACCAGTTTGCGAAGTTGATAGCGTGTTGCTCGGCCAATAGTTCGGTTGGCGCCATGAGTGCCACCTGATGGCCATGCTCAATGGCTCTAACAGCGGCCAAAGCGGCAACCAATGTTTTCCCCGAACCAACATCGCCTTGCACTAATCGCATCATTGGGTGCGGTTTTTCTAGATCGGCTTCAATCTCTTGTACTACTCGGGTTTGAGCGTTTGTAGGAGAGAAAGGCAGTTGGGCTAAAAGCTGCGTTTTTAGTTTATGACAAGGACCGAGAGGTAGCGCTGAATCCTTCTGACCTTTGCTACGCACCGCCAGCATCGATAAGTTTTGTGCGAGCAATTCTTCCATGATCAAGCGGATTTGGGCAGGATGTTTGCCTTCGTCAAACTCATCTAAATTAATGGTTGGTGGTGGGCGATGAATGGTGTGCAGCGCTTGCGACATCGTGATTTGATGGTCATACAACCCAGCTGGAAGTAATTCCTGCACTGTGGTTTTATCAAGCAGGGCTAAAGCTTGTTCGGTAAGGTTGCGCAATGTGATTTGACGTAAACCATCGGTGGTGGGATAAACAGGGGTTAAGCTCTGTTCTACATCGGGCTTTTGCTCGCTAACGTAAAACTTGTAGTCAGGATGAACAATTTCCAAACCCATGCCACCGCGCTTAATTTCACCGTAAGCATGTACTAACTTACCTTGCGTGAAATTGTTCTTCATGGCTGCGGTAAAGTTGAAAAAGCGCAGCGTGATAGTGCCATTACCGTCGCTGATTTTTACCGTTAGCATTTTGCGCTTACCGAAGATGGTGTCGACTGCCATGACCTTACCTTGCACTGCCGCCCAAAGGCCAGCATGCAGTTTGGCAATAGGGTAAATACGAGTACGATCTTCGTAGCGTAACGGAAGGTGAAACAGCAAATCTTGAACGCTATGTAAGCCAACTTTGGCGAGTTTTTCTGCGACTTTCGCGCCAACTCCAGAAAGGGAGGTTAATGGGACGGCAGATAACATTTGGGCGGACATAGAGGGCTCAAGAAAATGGTTAACATAGCAGTATGTTAACCATGGAGCTGTGTTTTTGTACAGGAAAAAATAGTCATGCTTTAGTTAGTGTCATGATTTGACTGATAACCTATCATTCCGAGGAGCTTTAGCGACATCAGGATTCTATTTCCAACAAGTATGTCGCTGAAGTTAACACTATCAGCATCTGTATATTTGAGAATTAGATCCTGAACCACGCTCCTTCGCCGCCGTTCAGGATGACGAAAGTCTGTTACTTGCTTTGCATCTCTTGCCACCACGCGTCATCGGCGATGATTTGACCTTCTTCATCGAGTGGTGGGTAAACGAGCCCTTTTCGTTTCGCGACTTTTGCCAGCACTGGGTGACCACGTTCAAAGAGAATACGGTTGATTGTCTCTTTAGGCAGAGCGCTTTCTTCTCGGTCGTACATGCCTGCGGCTTCACGTTGACGTTGCGCTTCATACAAAATTACGGCACTGGCAACCGATACGTTTAGTGACTGCACCATGCCCACCATTGGGATAATAATGTCTTGATCGGCAAGCTGTTTGGCTTGCTCCGAAGCGCCAACTTTTTCACTGCCTAAAATGATTGCCGTTGGTCTGGTGTAGTCGATCTCGCGAAAATCGACGGCGGTGTCCGAAAGATTGGTCACCAAAACCTGCATACCTTGCGCTTTGAGTTCGGTAATCGCAGTTTCAATCGAATCGTGAGTATCCACTTCAACCCAGTTACGCGCGCCAGCTGAGGTATGGCTCAGCGTACGCATTTTGTCTGGCCAAATTGCGTGAACTTTGTGTAAGCCTGTCGCGTCAGCGGTGCGGATCACAGCAGAGACGTTGTTTGGCTTATGTACTTCTTCGAGACAAAGTGTCAGATCAGTTTGGCGAGTTTTTAGGACTTGGTGAATACGGTTGTAACGTTCTAGGTTCATATTTATTGAGGTATAAAAAATCGCCACCTAACAGAGTAGGTGGCGATAGAGGTTAGTTCTTTCTGCGTCTGACTCGGGTTGCTTGAGGCATTGCCTTAATCTTACGCATGATACCAGCAAGGTGGACACGATCTTTCGTCGTCAACAGCACAGTCACAGTGTATAGACGACCATCACGTTCTTCCGTTGAAAGGCCATGAATGTTTGATCCTGTTTTCGAGATCACGTTGGTAAGTTCTGCAAGAGCACCTTGGTTGTTAAGCATGTCGACTTTAAGTTCAGCAATGAACTCTTTATCGTAGTCTTCAGACCAAGCGACAGCCATATAACGGTCTGGCTCTTTCTGATAACCACGAACGTTCGGACATGTTTCTCGGTGAACAACCAAACCACGACCAGGCGATACGTGAGCAATAATGTGATCATCTGGGATAGGATGACAACAATTTGCAAACGTCAGCAATAAGCCTTCTGCGCCACGAATCGGAAGCTTCTTCTTCGAGTCCGTTGGGATTGAACTTGTTGTCGTGAGCTCTTCGGTGTCACCAAGGAGACGACGTGCGATCACAATGCTCATCAACTCACCCAATCCAATAGCAGCCAATAAATCATCGATGCTTTCTAGGCGAAGATCATTCAAGACTTCTTGGATATTTTCTGGATAAATTGAATCAATCGAGTGACGGCCAAGTGCGTGATTAAGTAGGCGACGACCTAAAGTAATCGACTCTTCACGACGCATCGTTTTCAGTACTTGTCGAATCTTAGTGCGGGCACGAGAAGTCACGACATAGTTTAGCCATGCCGCATTCGGACGCGCACCAGGGGCACTGATAATTTCCACCGTCTGACCGTTTTTCAATGCCTTACTCAATGGGTAAGGGTTACGATCAACACGAGCACCAACACAAGAGTTGCCTACATCGGTATGTACGGCATAGGCAAAGTCGACAGCCGTTGCGCCTAAAGGTAATTCAACGATACGACCTTTTGGTGTGAAGACGTAAATCTCATCTGGGAAAAGATCGGATTTTACGTTTTCAATGAATTCGAATGAGTTACCCGCGCTTTGTTGTAGCTCTAACAAGCTTTGCATCCAACGCTGAGCTTTCACTTGCGCAGTGGTACCAGACTTGTCGCCTTTGTCTTTGTAAGACCAGTGTGCCGCGACACCTTTGTCCGCCATTTGATCCATATCTTCAGTACGGATCTGAACTTCAACAGGTACGCCGTGTGGGCCAACCATGGAAGTGTGTAGCGATTGATAGCCGTTCGCCTTTGGTACCGCGATGTAATCTTTCATGCGACCAGGACGTGGCTTATACAAGCTGTGTACTTGGCCTAAAACGCGATAACAAGTATCAGCGGTATCAACAACGACTCGGAACGCATAGATATCCATGATGGTGTGAAAGCGCTGTTCTTTGGTTTTCATCTTGTTGTAGATAGAGAACAGGTTTTTCTCACGACCAACGACGCGAGCATTCAAGCCAAAATCTTGCAGACGGCCTTCTATTTCGCTGTGAATGCGTTGGATCATCTCTTTACGATTACCACGTGCGGCTTTAACCACTTCTTTCAGTACGCGGTAGCGGTTGGGATATAGCGCCTCAAAGCCCAACTCTTCGAGTTCGGTTTTGATATTGTGAATACCAAGACGATGAGCGAGGGGCGCGTAAATTTCTAACGTTTCACGAGCAATACGACGCTTTTTATCTGGTCGAAGCGCGCCAAGCGTACGCATGTTGTGCGTGCGGTCAGCCAGTTTGATCAGAATGACGCGGATATCTTGCACCATGGCCAGAACCATCTTACGAAAGTTCTCAGCCTGAGCCTCTTTCCTATCGCGGAATTTGAGTTTGTCCAGTTTAGATACACCATCAACCAATTCTGCGACAGTGTTGCCGAATTTCTCTTCGAGATCTTCTTTAGTTACATCACAGTCTTCAATGACGTCATGCAGCAAAGCAGCTTGGAGGGTTTCGATATCAAGGCGCATTTCGGCCAAGATACGAGCCACAGCGACAGGGTGGATGATGTATGGTTCACCGCTAGAGCGGGTTTGCCCTTCATGGGCATCTCTCGCTACCACATAAGATTGACGCAGAGCCTCAATCTGAGGCTCTGTTAGGTATTCTTGGGCAACGTCTTTGAGGCTATCGAATAGATACAAATTATAGGCCCGGGAGGTTGTTGAATTCTAAAGTCAGAATTAACGGTTGTGAGCGATGCTGCTTACTGCCGCTAGCTCTGCCGCTTCTTGCTCTTGCTGTTCTTGACGTTCACGAGCGTCTAGAACTTCTTTAGTAATTAAACCTTCTTCGATTTCGCGTAGAGCGATAACCGTTGGCTTATCGTTCTCTTCTGGCACTAGTGCATCTTTACCGCCAGTTTGCATTTGACGAGCGCGGCGAGCCGCAATCAGTACTAGGTCGAAACGGTTGCCAACTTTTTCAACAGCGTCTTGAACAGTTACGCGTGCCATGAGGACTCCAAATAGTTAACTAAAATTTTAGAATGACGAGAAAGTATACAACCTAACTACTTTATTTACTAGCAATTAGACAAGCCACCGTTTGTGGACTTTCTCAGGTAGTTTATTGTGTTTTTCGCACTGGGCAAAAAACGGGAAATTCTTTATGTTTTACAGCGTGACTTTTTTGAAGTTACTCTGCTAACAACGCGTCAAGCATACCTTTATATTTAGCAGCTTGCTTTTCTTCCTTCAATCTTTCAGCACGCAAGATAGCTTTAAAATCCATCAAAGCGGTATCAAAATCGTCGTTTACGATCACGTAGTCGTACTCGTTGTAATGAGAGATTTCCGACTTGGCTTCAGCCATACGCTTTGCGATCACTTCATCGCTATCTTGACCACGAGTGTTCAAGCGACGCTCTAACTCACCGTTTGATGGTGGCAGGATGAAGATGCTTTTGGCTTCTGGCATTTGTTCACGGATTTGGCGTGCGCCTTGCCAGTCGATATCTAGAAAAACGTCGATACCTTTATTTAGTGTTTCTTCAATCCATACACGAGATGTGCCGTAATAATTACCAAACACTTCTGCGTATTCTAGGAAGTCACCTTTAGCGATCAGGGCTTCAAACTCATCTTTCGCTACAAAATGGTAGTGGACACCATTTTCTTCACCAGGTCGCATGTTGCGCGTGGTGTGAGACACAGACACTTTCATTGCGTAGGTTGGGTTGCGTTCCAACATCGCTGAGATCAAGCTAGATTTACCTGCGCCGCTAGGTGCAGATACGATATAGAGAGTACCTTTGCCCATTGTACTGTTCCACTTTTGATTGGATTGATTGAGTGCCGAAGGAAAGTTCGACATTCTTATAACGATAGCACTGGCATTGAGAAATCAACCACCAAAGGGGTGGATATTGGTGATAATCCCGCCAGAAAAATGGAGGCGAAGAGTATCATGATCTCTATTTTGTTACCAGTTGATCTTTCTGTCTGTGATCGTCCCAGATGAAATAGTTACTTACGCCAGAGTGTTCCTAAACAGCGAAGAAGGAGCGTGGTACAGGACTTACCATCCGCGCACTCTGTTATTAAAACCATTTCTACAACCGTTTAGTGTGCTGATTTTAGGTTTAGAGTCCCGATTTGGCTTGCGTGAGTGACTCTGGTTAAAAATAGGGGTTAATAAAGATAAAACGGAAAAAAGGGGAAGCTTTCACTTCCCCAGGCGTGCGACTGACTCACACTTAATCTTCGAATTATCCTTGAGACTCTAGGAAATTTATCCAAGGGCTAACGGTTGACCTGAATTTTGGCGATTGAGCAGCGCCTTTCATCGCCTGCAAGGCCTTTTGTGGTTGCTTAAGCTCGAAATAGGCCATCCCGCGAATGTATTCAAGTTCTGCCTTTTGCTCTTTAGAGGCACTGGATGCCGCGCTTTCTACAAAACGAGTTGCTTCAGAATACTGCTTGTCTTGTATCATTAAGCGAGCAATCTGAATTTGCGTTTTAGCAGAAGGAGCGAGGTTATATGACTTTTTATAAGCGAGAATTGATTTATCTAGCTCTTTAGCTTGCTGCCAGAAACTGGCTAGGCGGTCATAGTTTTCCTTCGTCTTTTCAATGTTTCCAGCTGCCATTTCCTTTTCAAGAGTTTTGGCTGCTTTATATGGAATACCTTGATAAGCCAAGAAGTTTACAAAGCGTAAATATTCCTTCTCTCCTTCTAGTTTCCCCATTTTGTAAACCATTTCTAGGGTGGCTAGAGAGTTGCGCTCTTGACCTAGCTCCATGTAGACACCAGAAAGTTGCATCCAGTAACGCTTTTTCTGAGGGTACTTTGAAGTCAGAGTTTTGAGTACACTGGCAACGCTTTTCAGCTGGCCTAACTCGTAGTGAGATGCAACGAGAATTAAGTACCAAGACTCACTTGGGCTCTTGCTCATCGCGATGGCTTTTTTGGTTGGCGGGATTGCATTTCTGTAATCTTCCAACTGAACATAGGCGCTCGCTAACGTGATATAAGCATGAGCTTGAGGCTTCTCTTTGGTTGTTTCTGCAACCTTGAACCATTCCTTCATCGTTTTTACAGATAACGTATACTTTTCTTCAGCTAGGTAAAGCTGAGCCAAGCTGTAGCGAACTTGTTGAGCAACAGGAACGGGAAGTGCGTCGAGCTGTAATGCTTCGGCAAAGTATTTTGCTGCTTGCACATAATTGTCTTGTAGCGAATACAAAAAGCCAGTCTGCTGAAGTAAAACTGCTCGGTCGTATTTTTTCGAACTTGTGCTTTCTAAAGCGCTTGCTAGTTTTTCTTTCGCTGCTGAATATTTTTCAGTTGCGATCAACTCTTGCACTTTGTTAACGGTTCGAAATGTCCGATCTGATAACTGAGGAGCTTCTTTTGCCATCGTAGGAGCGGCCATTGCCACTCCTACGAAGAGAATTAAAGAAGCCACTTTGCTTTTCCATAAACTTTTCATCGTGACTCCTTAATTGGTTGAGAACTCTATTTCTTGCGATAGGCGCGAGCTAACAGGTTTCCCGTCAACCAATTTTGGTTTAAATGTCCATTTAGAGACTGTTTTTCTTGCCGCTCGACCGAGGCCTAAGCGTCGTGGTTGCTCTTTAAGAACTTTGATGTCCTCTACGGCACCACGTGCGTTGACAGTAAACTCTAATAAGACGACCCCTTTTTCTATTCCTGCTTTCGCAGCTTTCCTAGGCATTTGAGGTTGGAATGTCGCTAGAGGTGTTGGACCTCCGCTACCCGCGAGTTGCGCACCTCCACCCTGGCTATAATGTCCAAGCACCGAACCACCTGTAACATTTACGGGTAGGTCAAGCTTTGGCATATCCATTGGGGTCTGCTCCATCACCGGTTTTACTGTCGCTGTCACTTTCATTTCTGGCGGCGGCGGCGGACGCTTAGGCGGTGGTGGCTTTGGAAGTTCGCGTTTTTTCTCCTGTATTTTTTCGTCTGGTTTAATGCGAATAAACTCGACCATACGCAGGTCATCATTCGACACTAACTCGTGGCGCTCTTTGTTTACTAGCTTGTCCATCCCCCAGAACAACCCGAGGGAGACAATGAGCGCCAGTGCAATTGAGGCCAGATACCGCATAAGCTTAATCCTTATTGGTTGCGGCAATGGAGATGCTTTCTACACCTGCCATTTTGATCTGGTCCATAACCTTCACGACTACGCCAGCATTTGCTTCTGTGTCGGCTTGGATAACAACTGCGCCATCAGGGCTTTCTGCACGAAGACGTTCAATATTCGCGCGAACCGCGTCCACTTCGATGCGGCGTTTATCAACCCAAACATCACCCGCCGCACCAACTGCGACCATGATGTTACCTTTTTTCACGGTTTGCGCAGAGCTTGCCGTCGGGCGGTTTACTTCTAGACCAGCTTCTTTTACGAACGATGTTGTTACGATAAAGAAGATCAACATGATGAATACGATGTCGAGCATCGGTGTCATATCGATAGCGGTTTCATCACTGCTATCACTGCTATAGCGTCTTTTCATGACCTATACCTCTAATTCCATTTACTCAGGCAATATGCTTTAGCTTATCTTCCAGCTTTTGCGTTGTGACTTTGGCTAAATGATCAAGACGTGAACTAAAGAACAGTCCTGATAGAGAAGCCACCATCCCGGCTAACGTTGGGATTGTTGCCTTTGAGATCCCCGAGGCCATTGCTCGAGGGCTTCCTGTTCCTGTTACCGCTAAGATGTCGAATACTTGGATCATGCCAACAACGGTGCCGAGCAAACCCAGTAAGGGACAAAGCGCAATCAACACTTTCACGATTGGCAGGCCCTTTTTATTCTCAATGTCCTGACGAGAAACAATTTCTTGTCGGATCATCTTAGCGTTCCAGCTCTGGTGCTCTGATCGCCCCTGCCATGAGCCAACGGCTTTTTTCATGGCTTTTGGAGCGACGGCAGCAAAATAGAACCAACGTTCTAACAATACTGCCCAAAGCATAAAGCTGAGGATGAAGATGGCGACGAGTACATCGCCACCCATTCCCAAGAAGCGCCTAATTGATTCAAGTTCTCCAACTAACCACCACATAACGCCTCCTTAGCTTTCGGCTTTATGTAGTTTTTCCTGATAGCGAGCGATGAAGCCTGCACTCTGTTCTTCAAGAGTTTGAACCAAACGACGACCTTTACTGTGTACGATGGTGTACAGGAACAGTAGAGGAATTGCGACAACCAGACCAAGCATCGTAGTAACAAGTGCTTCAGAGATACCGCCAGCCATTAGCTTAGGATCACCTGTACCAAATAGTGTGATTGCTTGGAACGTACCGATCATACCCATAACCGTACCCAGTAGACCTAGAAGTGGTGCTACAGAAGCGAACAGTTTGATTGAGCTGATAAAGCGTTCAATGCTCGGTGCGTTACGTAGGATGATTTCGTCCAGTTTCGCTTCCAGATCTTCAAGGTTGTCACCTTTGTGTTCTTGGTAAGCTTGGATAACTTCACCCAGAGGGTTACCAGGAATCACGGTTTCTGATTTCGCTTGCTTACGCATTTTACCGCCAATCACTTGAAGGCGTAGGAAGCAAACTAGAGCAATGATAGCGCCAACTGCACCCATACCAAGGATGACGTAACCTACAATGCCACCTTGATCAATACGTTCTTGAACGGTTGGGCTTTGTACAAGTAGAGACAGAATTACACCACGGGATGGGTCAATAAACAGTGGCTCATAGCTATTTGACGCTGACTCAAAGCCTGCAACATGACGTGTAATATTGGTGCGAGGTTGTCGAGAGAGTTCTTCGAACTTACCTGTTTGAGGTACATAAGTAACGTACTTACCATCGGCAATCGCGTTAAATTCACCGACAAGAGTAACATCGCGAACCGCTTCTTTACCTTCGCCATAAACAACCGTTGCTTGGGTTGTTGCTGTCTCGCCTGAGGCAACCACTTGTTGAAGAATAGTATGCCAGAATGCTTCTAGCTCTTGTGTTGATGGCAGTTCTTTACTTTCAGCCAGTTTCGTTAGTAGAGCGTCACGCTCTGGGAACTGAACTGCGTTTTGAGAGGCTGCAAATAAGCCTTTAAACTCGCCCGCATATTGGCGGACCACACCAAACATTTCGCCCAAAGTACCAGAGCGAACACGTAAGGTTTCTGTTAGTTCAGTCAGCTGCTTATCGTTTTCATCAAATGTCGCTTTAAGTTGATCGCCCAGTGCTTGCTGTGAAGCTAGCTCTTCACGAGCCTGTTGCAATAATGCTGCTTGCTTATCGCGATTGTTCTTGAACTCAGCTTCACGGGCTTTGTTCTCTTTTGACTCAACGATGCTTTCTGATTTTACGTTTTTGAGTAGTTCAGATAGGTTTTTAGGCGTTTCTGCTTGTACGCCTGAAGCCATAAATAAGCTCGCTAGTAGACCAGCGGCTAGAGTTTTGAATCCTTTCATCTCTTATTCCTCCCCAGCATATACAGGCAATTTGATTAGCGCTGGTGGCGCTTGCTTCTTCGCGATACGAAGGCCTTGCTGTACCGCTATGCGGTAGCTTTCCGGTAATGTTTCCCATTGACGTGTTTGTTGGTTCCACATACCTGTCTCACCACCGTCTGGAGATTGGAATAAAAGCGCCGTGCGACCAATACGTAGGAAGTCGTAAGTCACGGTTTCCCCATTTCTATCTAGGCTAGCTTTGTAAGATTCAATTGAGCGAGAGAAGCCTTCTTCAATTTGGTAGGCTTCCATCACTTTACGGAATTTCTCAGAAGTCGTTACGTCGGCGCGATCCATGAGACGACGCAGTTCTTGGACACGTTTATTACGTTCTTTTTTCTGGAAAGGCAGATCGAGAGTCACAAACTCATCGAGTGCATCGATCATTTTAAGTGTTAGTGGCACTACTTCTGTTGCCGTTTGATCGATCTGAGCAATTTGGTTATTTAATGAGTCCAATTCACCTTGCTGTGATTGAACCATACGGTTAATTTGCTCGTTGTAGACTTTCATGCTGTCGATTTGACGTAGTAAGCCTTTGTATTCTGCCAACATGCCTTCAGTACTTTCGGCATAATTGTCGATTTTTTGTTGTGAAGCTTCTGAAGATTGATTTGCTTTTGCTTGTGTGGAAACGACAGCACCAGAGTTGGCCGCTATAGAGCTACTACTGATAGTAAGCAATGCTGCAGCTATGGCACTGAGACCAAATTCCTTGAATTTCATGGTTGCATCCTTGTCAGTGTTTTAGTCAGTCGAAAAGGGCGCGGAAAACCCGCGCCAAATATTTTTTAGAAGTCGTATGATGCCTCGACGTATAGCTGACGTCCGATTGGATCGTCATACCCAGTTGCATAGAATGGAGAGGTATCGCTTAGAGGATCTGCAGGCGGTACTTTGTCAAACATGTTGATAGCACCAAGAGTTACACGACCACTCTCGTTGAATTGGTAAGAAGCCGTTAGGTTCCACGTTGTCATACTAGCGATTTCTGCTTTGTAACCCGCTTTTTTAGCAGAATCACAGTCATCAAAGTAGTAACGGTTTGCGTAGCTTGAACACATACGGTCGCGGTATTTACCAAATAGGTTGATAGCGACATCTTCATATGCCCAGCCAAGATTTAACGTTGCGGTGTATTCAGGCATGAAATCTCTTTCATCCGTTACAGGTTCGCTGTCGTTTTCTTGATATTCAGCAATCAAGATCTTCGTTACAGCAACACGCGTGTTAAATGAGCCGAACTCATTAGTGTCGTATGCGTATTTGATCGCTAGGTCAATACCAGAACGCTCTTCATACGACTGGTTCACTGGACCATAGGATACCGACTTGATGGTGCCATCTGGGTTACGAACGACTTCAGTACCTGGGTATTTACCTGGATCGTTAATTACGTCTTGGTAAGTTGGTGCTGTTACGACGTCTTCCATCTTGATGTGGTACCAGTCAACAGTTACACCAAGATCATCCACAGGCTCCCACGCTAGGCCCAAGTTAATGTTTGTACTTGTTTCTTCTTTCAGCTCTGAGTTAGGGCCATTAAGCGTATCGAAGTACTGAGTATCACACTCTGGGTACTTATCTTTATCTTGTGGGCCGCTACCACCAGCATTGGTACAAAGCTCTGGGTCAAAGCCAGAACCAAAGCCTCGAGTTTGATCACCAAATAGTCGCTTCAAGTCTGGGGCTCGGAAGCCTAGACCGTAGCTACCACGTAGCAATAGGGTGTCAGTAGGACGGTATGCTAGGGCTACTTTAGGAGTGAATGCGCCACCAGTTGCCGAGTCGTCGAAGTAGTGGTCGTAACGACCAGCGACAGTCATTTCTAAATCTTCAATGATAGGAATAAGAGCTTCAACACCAAGACCAATCTGATCACGGTCACCGCCGCCTGATGTTCCACCTAGGCCAGAGAAACCACCAGCTGCTGTTGTAGCATCAATCGTCTCATTGTAGTCAGTACGGTTCCATTCACCATAAACAGCAAAGCCAGACATACCTGCAGGAAGTTCAACCAAATCACCAGCCAGTGAGCCGTTAACAGAGTAAAGCTTTGAGTAAGCTTCTTTGCTTGAAGTGCCGCTGTATTTGTCTACAACGTCTTGAGAGATAGGCCCTAGAAGATCGACATCACCATTTTGTACAGCTTGGTCGAGAGTTAGGAAGATTGCTGGGTTGCTTGTTTCAACGCTTTGCTCAGAGTAACCAGCGGATAGGTCCCAATCATACGTATCAGCAAGCAGGCCGTTCAAGCCTAAGGTTAAGCCAAAAGAATCGGCTTCAGTGTTACTTTCGCGTGGTCCAAATTCGACCATACGGCGAGTGTATTCGCCTTCGCCGCGGAAGTGAGTGGCATCAACTTCAACGCTGTAAGGGTTAGGTTCGAATTCAGATTCTGTAGACTTGTAGCCAAAACGGGCTTCTGCCATGGCAGTGACATTGTCGTTAATGTCCATTTCACCACGTAAAAGTAGGTCTACTTGTTTGTTTTCTGGTTTTAATGTTCGGTATGCAGAGCGGTTAACACCACACTTTCCATCCGCTCGTTCAATCGCGGCATCACCAACGACTTCTTTACAGGAAGAACCAGCATCAGCTGGTGTTAGAAGTGTTCCGTTGGCGCCTTCAAAGTTTGCACCGTAGCTAGAGTAGCCACTTAGCTGAGAACGGCTAGAACCGTCATCGCCAGCCCAATCATCTCGGTCAGATTGCTTTAGCATTTCGTTGCCCGCAAATTGGCCAACGAAGAGAATACGTTTGTCGTCAAAGTTTTTGCCAGCTACAACGTCTAAACGACCATTTTGGTAACCACCATCCGTCGCGTCACCCGCGCGTACTTTTACAGAAACGCCATCAAAGTCTTTCTTTAAAATGAAGTTTACGACACCACCGATTGCGTCGGAGCCGTAGATAGCAGAACCTGAGTCGGTCATTACTTCAACACGCTCAATAGCGGCGACAGGGATTTGGCCGATATCTTGGAAGTTAGATGTACCATCTTGTGCTAGCGGGTATTGAGGAAGACGACGGCCATCAATAAGAATCAATGTGCGTGACGCGCCAAGGCCACGTAAGTTGACTGACTGCGCTGCTGGTGTAAACGAGAAAGAGTCTGTTTGAGCCATTACACCACCTGTGTTTTGGGTCAAACTGTTCAATACGTCTTGCGCGCTGTTAAAGCCTTTAGACTCAATGTCTTTACTATTAATAACAGTAACTGGTGAAGGACCTTCCATATCCGTCGTGGAGATACGCGAACCAGTAACTTTCATCTTTTGAAGTTTTTCAACTTGCTGCTCTTCTGCCAGTGCTGTTGCTGGGGCTGCAACTGCTGCTGTCCCCAAAGCAAGGCTTATCGCAACAGATAAAGCGGTTGTGTTTTTATACATCCTTGTTGCTCCGATTATTATTATTTCCTATGTCTGGCCGCATAGCGGCCAAATGTGACGTTAATATTTCGTTAACGTTCGGCCAATGTATAACCGAGATGAAAAAAGGAAGTCAAACCAGTGGTAAACGGGGATGCTTAAATGTAAAAAAGATGTGAACGACTGGGCTTTGTTAAAAAGGCGGAATAAAAAACCGAATAAAGTTTATGAATCGATATTAAATTTCAATAAAACACCGTATTTTGTGTTTCTTATAAACTTTAATGACTTATCTTGCCTATGGTTTTTTAGTGGGTAATTGAATCTGGAAAAAGATATTTTTCCAGTGAATTGTTCTGAGATGAGTTTTATATCGAATCCATACTTTGTTAGCTCGAACTTATTAGGTGGTATCAAAATATGATACCCATTGCGGTTAAAGGGCTCACTCGTATTTTTAGGTCAAATATAACCTTGGATTGTGTGTCTATTTATGTGTGTAGGGTGCATTTTTATGTAGGGTTTTGGCTCTAAACAGCCTAGATTGATATTCTGTATGAATTATTTTTGTGGTTTTTTATAATTTTTTACAAAAACATTTCTGTTTTTCGACATCGAAGGAAGTTTGTCATGTTTTGGTTTCAAACACTTGAAGCTGATGTGGATTCAAGATAAATATGACGCTGAAATTATTGCCGTAGTAGAAAAGTCTAGCTCTTGAGGCGCAGGGAGTGTGCTTCAACAGTTTTAGTTACTACGAGATAAATATGCACCATTTTGGGCGGAAAATATCCTCTTTCACTCCGTTTGAACTGGACAGTAGACAAGGAGCAAGTTGTATATGCTGTCGTACTTTTTACGCCGTTTGGCGTTGGTTATCCCAACGTTTCTCGGGATAACTATTCTCATCTTTGCTATCACTCGTTTCGTGCCTGGCGGACCTGTTGAACGCATGTTGTCACAAATGCAGTCCCAGGGGGACGGCGCCGCATCAATGACGTCTGCGGGTGGTAATACGGCCCTTTCTGACGATCAAATCGCGGAGCTGAATGCGTTTTATGGCCTGGATAAACCTGTAACGGAAGCGTACGTCGAGTGGTTAAGTCGTTTGGTAATGCTAGATCTTGGCGAGTCGACGCGTTACTACGAGCCTGTCTCGGACATGATCGCAGAGCGTTTGCCAGTGTCGTTGTTTTATGGCGGCATGACCTTCTTTATTAGTTATTTTATCTCGATTCCTCTTGGTTACTATAAGGCGCTCAAGCACGGTTCTGTGTTTGATTCCGCTTCTTCAGTACTCATTTTCGTAGGCTACGCGCTACCAGGTTATGTGGTGGGTGTATTGCTGATCACGTTATTTAGTTATCACTTGGAATGGTTTCCGATGGGAGGCTTTGTCGGCGATGACTTCGACGATTACGAAACCTTCTTTGAACGCACTAAAGACATTATGTGGCATGCGGTGTTGCCTTTGATCTGTTACCTCATTGGTGATTTTGCCACGCTGACGATGACAATGAAAAATAACCTGATGGAAAACCTTTCCTCAGATTACATCCGCACCGCAATTGCGAAAGGATTACCTTTCAAAAAAGCAGTTCGTAAGCACGCGTTGCGTAACAGCTTAATTCCAATCGCAAGTCACTTTGGTAACTCTTTGTTGTTCTTCATGACCGGTGCCTTCCTGATTGAAGTTATCTTCAATATTGATGGCATTGGCTTATTGGGTTACGAATCAATCATGGAGCGTGATTACCCTGTTGTTATGGGTATTGTCGCCATTAATGCGCTGTTGCTGCTCATTGGTAACATTATTTCAGATATTTGTGTTGCTTTAGTCGACCCACGTGTGAAGTTTGGAGCGTAACATGATTAAAGTTAGTCCATTAACTCAAAAGAAAATTCGTCACTTTAAAGAGATCAAACGAGGCTATTGGTCGTTTGTTGCTCTTTCTATCATGTTGATCCTTTCTCTATTCGCCGAACTTTTGATTAACAGTAAAGCGCTAGTCGTCAAGTACGATGGTAGCTACTATTTTCCTGTTGTCAGTGACGTACGTTTAGGTAGCGAATTCGGCCAAGAGTCATCCAGCGAAGCGGATTATCGCGTACTGCAAAAAGCGTTTGAGGCCGAAGGGGGCGACAACTTTGTTATTTTGCCGCTTGTGCCATGGAACCCATATGAACAAGATTTTAGTGGTGATTTCCCGCCAACAGCACCTAGCGCCGAAAATAAGCATTATTTAGGTACAGATGTGATAGGTCGTGATATTTTGGCGCGACTTGTCTACGGATTCAGAACGGCGATGGGATTTGCGTTGCTTACGATGGCCATTTCCTACGCGATCGGTACTGCAGTCGGTTGTGCTATGGGTTTTTGGGGCGGTAAATTTGACTTGTTTGTACAGCGACTTATCGAAATCTGGTCAATGGTCCCGTTTTTGTACGTCATTATGATTCTTGTCTCAATCGTTCAACCGACGTTTGCTCTCTTTGTCGCTATTAACGTGCTTTTCACTTGGATGGGGATGACATGGTACATGCGGACCATGACCTATAAAGAAGCGGCACGAGAATACGTAATGGCGGCACGTGCTTTAGGGGCATCGACTGGACGTATCTTGTTTAATCACATCTTGCCAAATACGATGGTGATGATTGTAACCCTAGCACCTTTCACTATTGCAGCTAACATCACAGCATTGACTGCTCTCGATTACCTAGGCTTAGGCTTGATGCCACCAACACCAAGTTGGGGGGAATTACTGCAACAAGGTAAGTCAAACTTAGATTCGCCATGGATTGTTGCGTCAGTAGTGACTTCTATTGTTCTGGTTCTGGTAATGGTGACCTTTATTGGTGAAGCCATTCGAGCGGCTTTCGACCCGAAAAAATTCACACGCTATGTTTAAGCGAGCATTGTGAGCAAAACATAAAAAAGGGAAGTTTTATGAAGAAATTATTTTTAGCGTCCACGCTGAGCGCCCTGAGTTTTGGTGCAATGTCAGCAACGCTTCCGACTGACTTAAACTGGCAAACAAACTGGGATGAGCCTCAATATGGTTCGCCAGAAGCGAAACGTGGAGGGACTTATCGCACCTTTATGTCAAGTTTCCCGCAGACGTTACGTAGTGTTGGCCCAGATGCTAATGCAGGGCTACGTTCTTTTATCTTAGATGAAACACCAGGCTTGGTGGTCCGCCACCCAGAAACTTTAGAGTTCATACCTGAGCTTGCTAACGAGTGGGCGTTAGCAGGTGACAACAAAACGGTCTATTTTAAACTCAACCCTGAAGCCAAATGGTCGGACGGCAAACCTGTGACTGCCGACGATTTCGTGTTCATGCTGAAGTTTTATCGTTCCAAAGACATCTTGGAACCTTGGTACAACGATTACTACAACAAAACGATTGCGGATGTTATCAAGTACGACACTCACACGTTTGCTGTTAAGGCGGCGAAAGAGTTCAATCCGGAAGAATTGCTGTTACGAATGGGGGCTCTGCGCCCACGTCCCGCACATTTTTATGCTAACCCTTCAAAAGATGAAAATGGTGACGGTATACATGACAACTTTGTCCGCTACTACAATTTTAAAAGTGAACCAACGACCAGTGCATACTACCTAGATGACATTAAAAAAGGTAAAAGTGTTACCTTCAAGCATGTCGGTGAAGACTGGTGGGGTTACAGCAATAAGTATTATCAACATCGCTATAATGTCGACAAAATCCGCATCACAGTGATTCGCGACAGTGATATCGCGATGAAGCACTTTGAGAAAGGGAAGCTGGACGCATTTGGTCTTGTTTTACCAAGCTTATGGCATGATAAATCGAATACGGAACCTTACCAAAAGGGATACATTCAAAAGTTCTGGGGTTACAACCAATTCCCAGTTGGGGCTGGTGGTGTATGGATGAACACCGCGATGCCTTTGCTGGATGATTTAAACATTCGCAAGGGCATTACTTACGCGATTGACTTTGATGGCATGATAGAGAATGTCATGCGTGGCGACTACTCCCGTAAACCGAACCCGACCGGTTATGGTCATGGTAAATACACCCTACCAGATGCTAAGGCACCGAAGTTTGATCCCGCAAAAGCGGCCGAGGCATTCGAAGCCGCAGGCTTTAACAAAATTGGTTCTGATGGTATTCGTGTCAATGATAAAGGTGAGCGCTTAAGCTTCGAGCTGACCTACGGAACACCTGTTCATACTCCTCGTATTGCCTTTTTGCGTGAGCAAGCCAAGCTAGCAGGGCTGGATATTGAGCTCAAGTTAGTTGATGGCTCATCCATGTTCAAATACGTACGTGAGAAAAAGCACGATTTGGCTTTCTTAGATATGGGTACGTCTGAGATCCCAACGTATTGGGAGTATTTCCATTCAGTCAATGCGAACAAGCCGCAAACTAACTCTTTCACAAACTACAGCACGCCTGAACTGGATGAAAAGATCATCGAGTATCGTTTTGGCATGGATATGGATAAAAAGATCCAGCTAGGTCATGAGATTCAGCGTGACATCATTGATGCTCACGTTATCGTCCCAGGCTACATGGTTCCTTATGTCCGCTATGGTCACTGGCGCTGGTTAAAGTTTCCAGATAAGCCAATGAATCGCATGACAGAGGCGCTGTTCAGTGGTGCAATCATAGGCGATGGCACTTACTGGATTGATAGTGATATCAAAAAAGAAACGAAACAAGCGATGAAATCAGGCAAAGCTTTTGAACCTGTTGTTGTCGTAGATGACACTTATAAGCTGTAAGGATTGGTTATGGAAAACGATGTAATCCTAAGTGTTAAAGATCTCGAAGTTGAATTTACCACCGATGATGGGCCAGTGAAGGTTCTGCATGGTGTGAACTTTGATGTGAGAGCTGGACGTACACTCGGCCTGGTGGGAGAGTCAGGTAGTGGCAAGAGCGTAACTTCAATGTCGATCATGGGGCTATTACCTAAGCCATATGGCAACATCATTAAAGGTGAAGTGAATTATCGCGGCACCAACCTAGTTGATTTGCCTGCGGAAGAGATGTACGCCATGCGTGGCGATCGTATTTCGATCATCTTCCAAGACCCGATGACGGCGCTCAACCCAGTGCACACCATTGGTCGTCAAATATGTGAAGTGCTTGAGCTCCATCGACCTGAGCTCGACAAAAAGGAGCGGGAGGCGTACTCGATTGAGATGCTGGCAAAAGTAAAAATTCCAATGCCAGAGAAGCGATTGAATGAGTATCCCCATAACCTATCTGGTGGTATGCGCCAGCGTGTCATGATCGCGATGGCATTGGCCTGTAAGCCGGATATTCTGATTTGTGATGAACCGACTACAGCGTTGGATGTTACGGTTCAGGCGTCTATCCTTGAACTGATGAATGAGCTTCAGGAAGAAACAGGCATGGCAATGATCTTCATCACTCACGACCTCGGAGTTGTGGCAGAAGTGTGTGATGATGTTGCCGTGATGTATGGTGGGCGTATTGTCGAAAAAGCAGAAATTTTTGAGTTGTTTGATAACCCGCAGCACCCCTACACAGAGCGTTTAATGGGATTGATGCCGAGCTTAGATAATGAGCCGAAGCAGATGATCGATATCAAGCCTATTGATGCCAGTATGTTTGCCAGTTAACTGGGCAAAGTGAACCAGTCATAAAAGAGGATGTTATGGCAAAAGAAGTATTAAGAGTTGAAAATCTTAAGCAGCACTTTGTTTCTGGTAAAGGGCTGTTCAAGAAAGGCTACACCATCAAAGCGGTAGACGGGGTTTCACTGTCTGTTTCTGAAGGTGAAACACTGGGGCTAGTTGGTGAGTCAGGTTGTGGTAAAAGCACCCTTGGTCGCACGATCTTAAAGTTATACGAGCCAACAGAAGGTAAGATTTTCTTTGAAGGTAAAGACATCACTAAACTGTCTGTTAAAGAGATGCGCTCGCTGCGTAAAGACATGCAAATCGTCTTTCAAGACCCAATGGAGTCACTCAATCAGCGTCATACCATCGGTATGATTCTGGAAGAACCGTTTGTTATTCATAAAATTGGCACGCCAACAGAGCGTAAACAGTGGGTAAAAGAGCTTTTAATCAAAGTGGGATTACCAGAAACGGCAGTAAACCGTTATCCACATGAATTTTCAGGCGGACAACGGCAGCGTATCGGTATCGCTCGCGCGATTGCATTGAAGCCTAAACTGCTGATTTGTGATGAATCGGTATCTGCGTTAGATGTATCGGTACAGGCGCAAATCTTGAACCTATTGCTACAACTGCAACAAGAAATGAACTTGGCGATCATATTTATCTCTCACGATCTCTCTGTGGTGAAACATGTCTCTGACAAAGTTGCCGTGATGTATTTTGGTAAAGTGGTAGAAGCAGGCAGCGCTAAAGAAATTTATGCAAACCCGCAAAACGAATACACCAAAAAACTCCTATCTGCGATTCCGATCACTCACCCTAAATATCGGAAGAAAAAGCGCGTAGCTGAAAAAAAGCAGCAAGTGGCGTAAGTGATGCCACAGGTCCTATAACACAAAAGCGCTCCGACAAATAAGCGGAGCGTTTTTATAAGCAAATGCCAGGACTTGGAGTCGATTCGCACTGATGTTTATTCTGATTGATTGAAGATCGTTGCATGCTAAACTCAAGGCCTATTTTCTTTGTTTGGATAATGGACCATGCCGTCGAATTTACCGAAATCCTTTAGTCGACCTTTCCTGAAAATCTTCCATATTTTGGAGGCGGTGTTATTAGTCTCTATTACCTTGGCGACGTTGTACGCCATGATGCAAGAGTTTGTGCACGTATTTGTAGAGAAGCGTGTCTTACTCACAGATATTCTTTTGATGTTTATCTATCTGGAAGTGCTCGCCATGGTGCAGCAGTTCGTGATGAACGGTAAAATTCCGGTACGCTATCCTATCTACATCGCGATGATGGCGATCGCCCGCTATATCACTCTCGGAATGAAAGAGCTGGATGCAGTTTTGGTTGTGTGGTTATCTCTGGCTGCGTTTATTTTGGCTGCGGCTACTTTGCTGATCAGAATTGGACATCATTATTGGCCCTACGTTGATAACAGTACCTTGGAAAAAGACGAATAAAAGAAAGCCCCGTATTAGCGGGGCTTTTTTGTTTCAATACTCGATGACTTTTAGATCATTCAATGTTTTGGATCTGCTCACGCATCTGTTCAATTAGAACTTTCAGTTCAACGCCCGATGCGGTGATGTCGGTGCTGATGGATTTTGACGCTAGCGTGTTCGATTCACGGTTGAACTCTTGCATCATGAAGTCCAGACGACGACCGACTGCGCCACCTTTTTTCAGAATGTTTGTGGTTTCTTTTACGTGAGAATCAAGACGGTCTAGCTCTTCTGCTACGTCTGATTTCTGTGCCAGAAGGATTAGCTCTTGCTCAACGCGAGATGGGTCTAGCTCTACTTTCGCATCTTCAAATTTAGAGAACAGACGCTCACGTTGCCACTCTAGTATTTCTGGCATGCGTGCGCGCACTTTCACAACTTCTGATGTGATCGCTTCTAGGCGTTGCTCAATCAGCGCCTTCATGTTCTCGCCTTCACGAGCGCGCGCTTCAATAAATTCATCCATTGCGCCATCAAACGCTTCTAGTAGCACTTTATTTACCGCATCCATGTCTTGCTCTGGCGTTTCCATTACCCCCGGCCATTGCATGACTTGAAATGGATTGATTCGGCTCAGTTCACCAGTCATGTGCATGACTTGTTCAGCGGCTTTAATTACCTGGCTAGCAAGCGCTTCATTGATGCTAAGCTCACCTTTTGCGGCAGGGTTTGCTTCAAAACGCAGATTACATTCTACTTTGCCTCGCGCTAAGCGCTTACGAAAGCGCTCACGTAAAACGGGCTCTAATCCGCGAAATTGTTCTGGCATGCGGAAGTATGTTTCTAAATAACGCTGGTTCACGCTGCGGATTTCCCATACCGCAGAACCCCAATCGCCTTTTACTTCTTTGCGTGCATACGCTGTCATACTGTAAATCATCGAATTTTCCTGTCTTCATTTTTTGAAAATTACTTCAAGAGTGTATCACGCTGCGTCGATAGGTGCGCGGCATGTATGGATTGTTTATGTTGTGCCAGATGCGTAACCTATGAATCCGGAATCGATTCCGTTATAATCTTCGCCCAACCAAATCGTCTTCTCCTCATATTTAAGGTAGATGCCCATGCGTCCAAACGATCGCAAGGCGGATCAAGTTCGCCCTATCAAAATTACTCGTAACTACACAGCTTACGCTGAAGGGTCAGTGTTAGTTGAGTTCGGTAACACCAAAGTGTTGTGTAATGCGACCGTCGAAGAATCTGTGCCACGTTGGCTAAAAGGTCAAGGTAAAGGCTGGGTTACAGCTGAATACGGCATGCTACCTCGAGCAACACATTCTCGTACTCGTCGTGAAGCGGCAAGTGGAAAGCAAGGCGGCCGTACGATGGAAATTCAGCGTCTTATCGCGCGAAGCCTACGTGCAGTTGTCGATCTAAAAGCCATGGGTGAGTTCATGATCACCGTTGACTGTGACGTTATCCAAGCTGACGGTGGTACGCGTACTGCATCCATCAGCGGCGCAAGTGTTGCAATGGCCGATGCATTCCAACACCTAGTAGATAGCGGCAAGCTAAAAGCGAATCCAATGAAAGGCCACGTAGCGGCAGTTTCTGTCGGCTTGCTAGGCGATGAAGTATTGTGTGATCTTGAATACGTTGAAGATTCAGCGGCAGACACAGACATGAACGTCGTAATGACCGAAGAAGGCAAGATGATTGAAATTCAGGGCACCGCAGAAGGTGAACCGTTCAGTCACGAACAGCTGATGGCATTGCTCGAGTCGGCGAAAGTCGGCATTACGGAAATTGTCGCAGCGCAGAAGGCGGCGTTAGCCAATTGATTTAGATAGCTCCCATTATGGGGGCTATTTTTTTATCTCGACAATAGAGAAATGAATGATTGTCGAGAAGAGACACAAGAAACCAAGGACATAGAGAGAAAATAATGAAAGCATACCAGCGTGAATTTATTGAGTTTGCACTTGAGAAAGAAGTTCTTAAGTTTGGTGAGTTTACTTTGAAATCTGGCCGTAAAAGCCCGTACTTCTTTAACGCTGGTCTTTTCAATACTGGTCGTGACCTAGCGCGTCTTGGTCGTTTTTACGCAGCCGCACTCGCTGATTCAGGCATTGAGTTTGATGTGCTGTTTGGCCCGGCGTACAAAGGTATCCCAATCGCGACGACAACAGCAGTCGCGCTGGCGGATCATCATGACGTCGACACGCCTTACTGCTTCAACCGTAAAGAAGCGAAAGATCACGGCGAAGGCGGTAACCTTGTAGGCTCTGCGCTTAAAGGCCGTATCATGCTAGTAGATGACGTAATCACAGCAGGTACTGCGATTCGTGAATCGATGGAAATCATTCAAGCAAATGGCGCAGACCTTGCTGGTGTGTTGGTTGCGATTGACCGCCAAGAAAAAGGCAAAGGTGAGTTGTCTGCGATCCAAGAAGTGGAGCGTGACTTTGGTTGTGCAATCATCTCAATCGTTAGCCTGACTGACCTTGTGACTTTCCTTGAAGAGAAAGGCACAGACAAAGAGCATCTAGAAGCAGTCAAAGCATACCGCGCAGAATACGGCATTTAATTGGTTACTTTTTCTGAAAAAGTAAAAAGGGCAGATGGATATTCATCTGCCCTTTTTTGTTTTTGGATTTATCGCCGTGACCACTTACTTATAGCGAATGCCTTTCTCGACATGCTCATCTTGCATGGTTTTATAGCGTTTATGGAGCCACATCCATTGCTCTGGAGCGCGTAGAATGACTTCTTCCACATACTTGTTCATATAAGCGGCAGCGGCGACTTCGTCTTTTTGTGGATAATCGGCTTCAATGCACTTATCGGCGATGATGTCGTATTTTCCTTCGTCATTGCGAAACCCTGAGCCTGGGATGATCGCACATTTTGAGGTATACGCCAGAATGCTCGTGCCTGTTGTCGTACACGCATCGTCTACGGCAAAGAAGGGTACAAATACTGATTTTTTGCGACCGTAATCGTGATCCGGTAAATAGAACAGACGCTCACCGCTGCGTAAAACACGAATCATCTTTTTTACATCTTTACGATCAATCAGTTTATTGCCGTTATGTGTCCGTCCCCAATACTGGATAAAGTTATAAGCAGGATTATTATGCGGACGAAACGCGCCGTACCCGGCCACGCCTAACACGGCGAAAGCACGCGCAGTGATCTCTAGATTAAGAGCATGGACACAACAAAGTAGGACGCCTTTACCTTCTTTGGCTTTTTCACGCAGTGCGCCGAGATCTTTCTCGACGATCAGGTTTTTAAAGCGCCAAGTCGGCCAGAACCAAGTGATTCCGGTTTCTATCAGTGCCATACCGGTATTTTTGAAGTTCTCTTCAACAATATGTTGAATCTCTTCAGGTGTTTTGTCTGGAAAGGCCAATTCTAAGTTACGCTGAGCAACGTGGACACGCTTTTTACCGTAGCGCATGCCAAGTTTACCGAGTGAACGACCTAATGAAAGCAGCAGCCGATAAGGAAGAATATTGACGAGGATGGCCAACAGGCCAAAACCAAGCCATACGCCCCAGTTACGAGGGTGAAGAAGTGAAAGAGAAAACTCGGGCTGCGTGTATTTGTCTTTACTCATAGTCTTTTACTTTATTTGTGCACTCAAAAGCGCCCAGTACTCGTCAAAGTTTGCAGTCGGCTGGTATTTAAAGTCGCTACGCACAAAGCGGTTTAGGCTCCCCTCAACTTGTCCCAGAATTTGCGCGGCTAGGGTGCGCTCTTCGACAGGGAAAGACTTCCCTTCACGAATCTTACGTTCACGCAGGATTTGGCGCAATTGTGTTTCTATGCGCTCAAAGAGTTGATTGATGCGTTCACGTAGACGTTCATTTTCAAACATTAGAGCATGACCCGACAAAATGCGTGTCAGACCTGGGTTACGTTCAGAGAACGCCAAAATAAGGTGCATCACCATACGAATACGCTCTAGTGTATCTTTTTCGTCGTCTAGAATACGGTTGATACGTGTCATCAAGGCTTCTTCAATGAACTCAATCAACCCTTCGAACATGCGCGCTTTACTTGGGAAATGACGATACAGCGCGGCTTCTGAAACGCCGACTTGCTTGGCCAGTTTTGCCGTAGTAATGCGTGAAGCGCCATCTGTTGATTCAAGCATTTCTGCCAATGCTTGTAAGATTTCTTCACGACGGTTGGATTTTTTACTGCCGGCCATTAGTTACTTCCTTTCAAAATACAAAGTTGAGCGGAGGGGATTATAAGACGCTATTTCGCCTCAAACTAGACCACTAAGGGTGGAATGGGAGATTTAACACCCTTAGTTGTCATTTTTGTACCAAATTTATGCCAGCTTTTGTAAAAAATTGGCAGGGTTTTCAAACGTTAGTTACATCAATTGATGCATTTTTTCGAGAATTTTAAAGCTCAATGCTTCTTTTGATTCTAAAGCGAGCGCAAGTTCACCTTCAGGCCAGTAAAGGGTAATTGCGTTGTCGTTGCTGTTAAATCCTTGCCCTGCAACCGAAACGTCGTTTGCACAGATCATATCGAGGTTTTTCTTTGTTAACTTGCCTCGAGCATAGGTCTCTACATCATTGGTTTCAGCCGCAAAACCGACGGTAAACGGACGCTTCTCCGTCATTGCTGCCACAGATGCAACAATATCAGGATTTTTAACCATATTAATGACCATTTCTTCGTTGTCTTCTGTCTTTTTCAACTTTTGAGACGCGATCGTTTGTGGGCGGTAGTCGGCAACGGCAGCGCAGCTAATAAAGGCATCATGCTGGTTTGCATGTGTCATAACGGCTTCGTGCATCTCTTGTGCACTGGAAACATTTATGCGCTCAACACCTACGGGCGTATTTAAACTGACAGGACCGCTCACGAGGGTGACTTTTGCTCCCATCTGCGCTGCGGCGCTCGCCAATGCATAGCCCATTTTCCCGGAGCTATGGTTTGTAATGTAACGCACTGGATCAATCGCTTCGCGAGTTGGTCCGGCGGTAATGAGTATCGACTTACCTTCTAGCAATTTTGGTTGAAAGAACTGTTCACATAGATGTACTAGCTGCATTGGTTCCAGCATTCGACCTGGTCCTACATCACCACAGGCTTGCTCTCCTGCCGCAGGGCCCCAGATGTGCATACCACGACGCGCTAACGTAGCGATGTTCTCTTGGGTTGCGATATTGCGATACATCTGTTGATTCATCGCAGGAGAAACAGCAACAGGGGAATCCGTCGCGAGCACGAGCGTAGTAAGTAAATCGTTCCCCATGCCTGCGGACATGCGCGCGATTAAGTCCGCGGTCGCGGGCGCTAATAGCACTAAATCTGCCCATTTGGCCAATTCAATATGGCCCATAGAGGCTTCCGCTGCTGGGTCTAGTAAACTGTCCGAGACAGGACGGCCCGAAACGGCTTGCATGGTTAAAGGGGTAATGAACTCTTTTGCGGCTTTCGTCATTACAACTTGAACTTGCGCTCCTCTCTCTATGAGGCGACGGGTTAGCTCCGCACATTTATACGCGGCAATACCGCCACTGATGCCGAGTAGAATTTTCTTTCCTGCTAGTGTTTGCATGTGAGATCTCCAATTTGATGACCGGATTTTAACACAATTCAAAGTCTGACCGCCCGAGCATATATAACGAGAAGATAATTCACATCAAACTCCAGAGTATTAATCTGACCGAGGAAGGGAAAATTCTCGCCTACCTCACAGACAAGTTGCGCGGAGTTTGCAAGTCTGAAAAGAAAAAGAGGTAGTGGAAACCATGGTGTTGAAAAGTCGAAACAAATTGCTGCTGATAACCCTAATTCCGCTGTTGTTGATCACTACGTTGATCTCAGTGGTGTATTACATCAACAGCAGTAAAAGTTTGGAAGCGGAGCTAGCAAGAGACAGGCAAGAGCTCATCGAAACGAAAAAGAAAGAGTTACAAGCCTACATGATGATGGGCGTGACGGCTATAAAACCGTTATACGACGCGGATGTAAATGGAAGTAATAAAGAGGCAGCAAAAGAAATTCTGAAAGCCATGCGCTTTGAAAGCGATGGTTACTTTTTTGCCTACGACTCTCAAGGTGTGAATACGTTGCACGCCATCAAACCTGCATTAGAGGGTAAAAACCTTTACGACTTAAAAGATGAAAATGGGGTCGCAGTTATTGCGGGCTTGATTGACGCTTCTCAAAAAGGGGATGGGTTCCTCTATTTCTCGTGGCACAAACCGACCATTGACGCACAAGCGCCTAAGTTGGGCTATGCAGAATATCTATCGAAATGGGACTGGGTTTTAGGTACTGGCGTTTATATTGATGACATCGACCAGCAAGTTGCGATGCACAGAGAGTTAAAGACTCAAGAGCTAAAAGAGCATACGTTATCTGCCGTGTTGATTTCCGTTATTGGATTGATCATTACCAGTGTTCTCACCAGTATCGTGGTGTCTAAAGGCATTCAGCCATTACAACATGTCGCGGCTTCATTAAAAGATGTTGCCGCAGGCGGCGGTGACTTAACGGCTCGTTTAAAAGTCGAAAGTCAGGATGAAGTCGGTGAAGTGGCGGCCGCGTTTAATGAGTTTATGGATAAGCTGCACCCACTGATGCAGGACATTCATCGCTCTGCGACGACAGTACAGACCGTTTCTCAAAGCCTGAACACTCAGACCAGCCAAGCGAGCGGTCAAATGCAGGATCACTGTTTAGAGACGGACAAAGTCGTGACGGCAGTGACGCAAATGAGCATGACTGCCAAAGAAGTAGCCAGCAATACTAATGCGACCGCGCAGGCAATTGACGATGCCAACAGTCAAGTCACCGCCGCTCAGCATGAGGTCGAGCAAGCAATAGAAGGCATTACCGAACTCGTGACGGAGATAGACAGCACGTCAGATGCAATTTCTGAGTTGAGTTTACAGACCGAAAAAATAACCAAAGTGCTGGATGTGATTGGCGAGATAGCCGAGCAAACGAATTTGTTGGCCCTAAATGCGGCGATTGAAGCGGCTAGAGCCGGTGAGCAAGGTCGAGGGTTTGCCGTCGTTGCGGATGAAGTGCGCTCGTTAGCCAGTCGTACGCAAAATAGTACTCATGAAATTGGCGACATGCTCAAGCAGCTACAAAATGGTGTATCAAGAGCGGTCAGTACGATGTCGGTGAGCCAAAAACGAGGTGTCAAAACGGCGGAAGAATCTGCGCTCATTCAGCAATCTCTTTCTGGTGTTCATCATTCTATCGGAACAATTCGAGATATGGGTATTCAAACCGCGTCTGCCGCAGAAGAACAAAGCGCGGTTGCAGAAGACATCAACCAAAACTTAGTGGCTATTCAACAGATCGTGAACAACATTAATGAGACGTTGCAGCATGCCGAGTCAATCAGCACGCAGCTATCAAAGTCTGGAACGGAAATTCACGGCTTGGTTGGCAACTTTAAACTCTGATGAACTGTTAAGTTGCATGGAAAGCACTGATGGTACGAAGAAAGCGAAAGTCATACTCGACTTTCGCTTTTTGTTTTGTGGAATAGGGACACTTTCCATATAAAGAGACATCAGATGATACTGAAAGCTTTGCCAAATGAGTCCATGCCCAGAGAGAAGCTACTGCAACGAGGGCCGCAAGCTTTGACCGATGCCGAACTGCTGGCCATCTTCTTGCGCACAGGCACCCGCGGAATGAACGTGATTGAGCTTGCAGACTTCCTTATTCAAGACTTTGGTTCGCTCAGACAACTATTTTCAGCATCAGAAGAAGAGTTTTGTCGTCACAAAGGATTAGGGCAAGCCAAGTATGTTCAGTTGCAAGCGGTACTAGAAATGACACAACGTTACTTGGCGGAGACGCTAAAGCGTGGTGATGCCTTAACCAGCCCCGACCAAACTAAGTTATATCTGTCTTCTATTTTAAGGGATCGGCAAAGAGAGGCTTTTTATATTCTTTTTCTCGATAACCAGCACCGAGTGATAAAAGATGAAATTTTATTTGAAGGAACGTTGGATGCAGCGTCGGTGTATCCGAGAGAAGTTGTTAAGCGTGCTCTGCATCATAACGCGGCGGCTTTGATTTTGGCGCAAAAATTACCTGATAAACTAAATTCTCATAATTAACTTTTAAAGTTGAGAATACTGTATATGCTGTTCGTATGCAC
>NZ_JAWOVZ010000026.1:0-57509 GCF_033340175.1 Vibrio sp. 1557
TGAAACTCAGTATGTTGTTTAAGAACTGAACAACATGGGGCTACCATGTCTTCTCATCGAATTAAGCAACAAAGCCCCTTTTTTCCATCGTATAGCGAGGACTTGGCTATTAGACTCCTTTTCTAAGGTCATCGCATTAAAGGGGGTCGCCGTTGCAATTTGAACGGTGCCATTTTCAAGCGCAACCGCGAGCTGACGATAATTTTTAAATACCTTTACCGCCCCTTTTGCGTAACCATATTCAGCCATATTTTCAGTTACATACTGGGTAAGGGGCGTCGCTTTTTTGATTTTGCTTTGGGCTTTATTCGACACAATGCCAAACGTGAATGTTTTCTCAATATTATCTTGTGCACTGACGACAAAAGGTGAACTCAGCAAAGTGAGTAATAACAGAGTGCAGGCAGGTTTCATCCGGCTTCAACTTCCTTCTGGTGCATGTCAGTAATATTTAGTATTTATCAATGTGCCGAAATCAATCTTAAAAACAGTATGATGTACAAATTTCGTTGTGTGCGCACTTTTTATAATGTGACTTGGTCACTTATTCCGTTCAAATAGTACCGAATTTGACGTTTATGTACAGGATGAATGTATCACCGTGAGTCTGAATTCACTGGATTCTTGGTCAAGCGCTGTATTGGCTGTGAGCTAATGCGCCTTATGTATCGCTATTTTGTACTAAGAAAATTTTTCCAATTGTTTTTGATACTTTTTCTCGAGAGCTTCATTGCCTGCTGCACGTTCAAGTTGAATCATGAGTTGCAAAGAGGGCTTCTTCACGCCATACATTTGATTGAATCTCATTAATCGAATTCTAGCTTCAGTATAATCACCGCTATCAATTTCTATTTTAGCGAGTTGCAAAATCGATTTTGGTCTATGGGGATCATGATCGATAGCTCTAGTAAAGTAGTATCTCGCTTTGTCTTTATCTTGTGATTTTAGAGCACAAAAAGCTGCATTCTCATAGCTCGCTGGAATAAGGTAGTAATAAGGCTGCTCAATGGCTCGATTAAACATCTGATCGGCTTTTTCGAAGGCACCTCGCTTGCAAAGAAAAGTACCGTAGTTATTGAGCACATTTCCGTTTTTAGTGTGTTGGCGTAGAGAGCGTTTATACATCTGTTCGGCTTTAATATCTTCACCAACCGTTTCGTAGTAGTGAGCCATAGATAATTGCGCGCGATAGTATTGAGGTGCGTGGTTTAAGGCTTGTTGTAAGTTATCATGCGCGCGAATCATGTTACCGCCGTCTAAATAACCTAAGCCAAGTGCGATACGTGATTCTGCCATTGCCACAGGATCGGCTTTAACGACAGGGCTTCCATCTTCTTTCACCGTCACGCAACCCACGAGTGCAAACTGAGACAATAATATTAGTGCACCGAGCTTTGCTGTTTTCATTCTTTATCCCTACATCCCTGAATCTTTCTGCATGATATGAATTACTTAGCAAAAGCCTATTGAGGAAAAAACACTATGCGATCAGGTTTGCAAACTGTTATGAAAAAGCCGCCATATGGCGGCTTGGTTCACATATTACATTTCGGTAATGATGAGTGCTTTGTTTGCTTATTTTGAAGCTAATCGTCTTTAGTGAAAGCATCTTCACTGAAGTGATCGAGGTCGTACGGTGTTTGCTGATAAACACAGTAGTTCAGCCAGTTTAAAAAGAGGAGGTGTCCATGGCTTCTCCAGCTTGCAATTGGTGGGTTATCTGGGTTGTTGTTTGGGTAATAGTTGACAGGAATAGCGGGCTCCATACCTTCGCTTAAATCTCGGATATATTCATTATGTAAGGTGTGAGAATCATACTCAGGGTGTCCTGTGACAAAGACATTGCGTTTGTCTTTTGTGGTGGCCAAGTACACACCTGCGACATCCGATGTCGCTAAAATGTCTAAGTCAGTATGCTCTTCTAGAAAGTGAGGCGAAAAATCTGCGTAACGCGAGTGAGGAGCCAAAAACGTGTCATCAAATCCACGTAAGATAGGGTGAAATTGATGATGGATTTGGTGATGATACACGCCTGAAAGTTTTTCTTTACGCGTTTTTTTAGGTAGATCGTAGAGTAGCTTTAGTCCTGCTTGCGCAGCCCAGCAAACATAAAGAGTGGATGTCACATGATCTTTTGCCCACTCCATGATGGTTTTGAGATGATCCCAATAAATGACATCTTCAAATTGCACCAAACCTAATGGAGCTCCAGTAATGATCATGCCATCGAAGTTTTTATCTCTCACCATTTCAAATTGGCGATAAAACGTGTCTAAATGTTCAGTTGGCGTATTTTTACTCGGGCGGTTATCAATGCGCAGTAATTCGACGTTAACCTGTAGTGGGCTGTTTGAGAGTAGACGCAGAAACTGAGTTTCAGTCTCTATTTTTTTTGGCATCAGATTAAGGATCAGCACTCTTAAAGGACGTATTTCCTGACTCGCTGCACGCGTTTCACTCATCACGAAGATGTTTTCTGTCCTTAATACATCGGTAGCTGGTAATTGATCTGGAATTCTAATTGGCACGACTTTCTCTCCCTAAGTATAGTCAATCTAGACGTCTATACTTCTAAAGCTAACTTAATTAAGTTTAGATGTCGATACGAAATCCGACTTTTCAATCTACTCTTTACATTATGGTAAACCGTACTCGGGGTTGTCACACAATTGTGACTAAAGCAGAGTTTCTGATGAGATAGGTTTGAAACGCAGTGTGTACTATTTGCTGGTAATTATGCGATCACGTTAATATGTGAAGGTGACTTCGTAGTAAGGAAGTCTCAAATTAATGAGCCATACTAAAAACAATCAGCTCACCATTTTGCATTAATGTGCATATTTGGAAACATCGTCAGTGGAGGACATTATGTTCGGTATTTTCAAGAGAAAGACAAAGATTCAGAGCATAGCTCAAGAAGTTCCTTGCGTGCTACTGCATTCGTTTGGTGATAAAGACATTTATACGCCGGAAGAGATTGATCAAGCTCTTCAAAAGCTGGGTTATGATAAGAGCAAGGATATCAGTCATTATCAGTATGCGTATGGAATGTTTGCCGATGAAGCCTCTTACGAGCTCCTAGAACTAACGGATGAGCTAGGTAATTATGGTCATTTCCAACGTGAAGTAGGTAAGATGCTACTCAATACACCTGAGCCGATTGATATGCATATCTACTTTGAAATTTCTCGTCAGCACAAAAACGTCAGCCTTTCACCTGGTCATCAAAAAGTAAGCGAAAGTGATGGTGTGTAAACATCGTTAGTGGTATTCCATCGTGAGATGAGTTGGGTATAATGCGCGGCCTAATTATCCGGACATGTTGTCGGTTACATTTCTGTTGAGCGTTAATGCCTTATGTTCAAAATGCTTGTCTCTATGCCACCAATGTTGGCGCTGTCGATAGCGATTGTATGTGAAGTGATTGCCACTTCTTATATTCCCAAAACAGAGCAATTTACGAAAGTAATGCCGAGCACAGTCGTTTTGATTGGTTACGGCATCGCTTTCTTCTTGCTTTCCGTCACAGTGCAAACAATGCCTGTCGGGGTTGTTTATGCCATATGGAGTGGTGCTGGGATCGTTTTGGTTGCGACGGTTGGTTACTTTGTTTACGGACAGCGGCTAGACTTACCAGCCCTAGTTGGTATTGGGTTTATCATCGCTGGTGTGTTGATCGTAAATTTATTATCCAAAACAGTAGGGTACGAATAACGCCACTCTACTTGTTAAGTGAATAAGAAGCCGCAGCGAGAAATTGCTGCGGCTTTTTAGTACAAATTCAATCGCTAATGGCGAGTATTGATATGATGTCTTATTGTTGCATTCATCACGGTCGCATTATGTGATTGAACAATAGGCATTATTTAGCGCATTGAAAATACAAAGTTATGTTTCTTCAAACTTTAGGAAAGGGCAGTAGATAAATCACTCCGATAGATGTTAACGTGGCGACTCATCTTTACTGCTTTTTCATTCCCTACATATTTCTGCAAAGTTCTTATTGTGTAGTGTGTCGAAGAACCATAGAATCCGCGCGCTTTAATTTATGTTATTAGCGTTATCAATGATAAAAGTGCAGTCCATTATCATTGTTTTTATCACTTATAGATGGGCACATCTGACAATACTTACATGAACAAATACAAAAAGCCTGCATTCAAGGCCGAATTTCTTTTGCCTCGTTACTGGGGAACGTTAATTATCATTAGCGTGATGTACTTACTTAGCCTCCTTCCTTTTAAAGTTCAACTAGCTTTGGGACGCAACATTGGTCGTTTAGCTATGCGAATCATGAGAAAACGTCAAGTTACTATCAGACGCAATCTTGAGCTTTGCTTCCCTCATATGGAAGAATGCCAACGCGAAGCAATTCTAAAAGACAACATCGACAATACTGGCATCGCACTTTTTGAGACCGCAATGGCATGGTTTTGGTCAGATAAACGGGTAAACAAACACGTCACGATAAAAGGCATGGAGCATCTAGAGGCTTTAGAGAAGTCAGGCAAAGGTGCATTAATGTTGGCCGTACACTCAATGAATCTAGAGTTAGGTGCTCGAGCTTTTGGCATTAAAAAGTCTGGAACCGGTGTTTATCGCCCAAACAATAATCCGTGCTTTGATTATTTTCAGTATAAGGGACGCTCTCGCTCTAATCGTACACTGATTGATCGTAAAAACGTCAAAGCCATGCTTGAATCACTTAAAACGGGTGAGCGGGTTTGGTATGCACCGGACCACGATTATGGTAACCGACGCTCGACATTTGCACCGTTATTTGCCGTTAAAAATGCTTGTACTACGACAGGTACAAGTTTGTTGGTTGATTCTACAGATTGCGCCATTGTGCCTTTTACGATGGTAAGAGGAAAAGACGGACACTATACCCTAACCATTAGTGCGCCCGTCGACGGTTTCCCGAAAGAGGATCATCAACGTGCCGCCGCATTCGTGAATCAAATAGTTGAAACATCAATCATGGCAAGTCCGAGCCAGTATATGTGGCTTCATCGTCGGTTTAAAACTAGACCAGAGGGTGAGGACTGTTTGTACAAGCCTAGGCTCATCCCTAGCTTGGCATAACACATAGAGAGCCTACAAAAAGCCCAAGGAACATACGAACCTTGGGCTTTTACTTTCTATTCTTTTCGCTTTATAAGTAGCGATCTTTTAGGTGAGCTTGAAAGTGTTTAGCATTCAGTGTTTCACCCGTGGCTTGTTTTACCAATTCATCAGTGGTGAATAAGCTACCTTTACTCCAGATGTTTTCCGAGAGCCAATTGAATATCGGAGCTAAGTCGCCAGAACGAATAACCGCATCTACATCGACGGTTTGTTTCATTGCTGCCATAAATTGTGCAGCGTACATCGCACCGAGCGTGTAGGACGGGAAATAGCCAAAACTTCCGTCTGTACAATGTATAGTGAAAACTTACGGTTTATGGTATGGTGTAATTATGAGAAAAGTATACAGCTATATGCGCTTTAGCCGCCCAGAGCAGGCTAAAGGAACATCAATCGAACGCCAGTCGAGTTTCGCTGAGCAATACGCTCTTGCGCATGGTTTAGAGCTTGATAAGAGCTTAACTATGATGGACAAAGGGCTTAGTGCATTTCATGGAATGCATAGGACTAAAGGCGCGTTTGGTCAATTCTTAGCAGCAGTAGCGGCAGGCAAAGTTCCGTCTGGCTCAGTGTTGGTGGTTGAGTCATTAGATCGTTTAAGTCGTGAAGACCCGTTGATTGCTCAAGCTGCGCTCACCGATTTAATATTGTCTGGCATCACCGTCGTTACAGCCGCAGATAATCAAGTTTATTCTCGGGAAGAGATTCAACAAAACCCATTCAAGTTAATCATGTCTCTTGTGGTAATGATTCGCGCGAATGAAGAATCTGAAACTAAACAGCGTCGATCTAACGCTTTCTTAAAGAGTGCTTTGAATCAATATCAAGCGAATGGGAATATTCGACGACTCGGTGCTGACCCTAGTTGGCTTGATTTCAACAAAGACGATAATACGTATTCCTTTAATGCACGTGTAGACGTAATTCGCCGAATACTGAGTTTGTACAATCAAGGAATAGGTTCTCTCAAGATAGCTAGACAACTGACAGAAGAAAGCATACCGACACTATCAGGTAAGCGTAACGCTTGGGGACAGACAACAGTTGCAAACATCGTTAAGTCTCATGCTCTATATGGAATGAAGCGAATTAACGTTCAAGGTGTTGACTACGATCTTGAAGATTTCTATCCCGCGTTGATTACAAAATCAAAGTGGTTGGCATTACAACAACACAGATCAAAGCGAAGTAAAACAATGCATGGTCGAGGTGAGGTTGTTCACTTGATTACTGGTCATGGTAAAGGGTTTGCAACTTGTGGGTATTGCGGTGGTGGGTTAGGTGCTCAAACACAAAAGCAATATAAACGCTCGGGTGAATACAGTAGAACCGTTACAAGATTACATTGTTTAACGCATAAAGAAACAAGTTCATGTTGTTCATCTGTGTTTCTTCAGCCTATAGAAAGTGCGGTATTGTTTGCAGTTTGTATCGGTGTTGAACCTCAGTCTTTAGTGCCTACCGTTAACAATGTTAACTACTCTGCTTTAATCGACGAAGTAGAGAACAAAGTTAAACATATTGTCGAGCAGGTTACAGCAGGTGCACCTTGGGATTTGTTCAAAGATGTTCACGACAGACTGAAGTTGGAAAAGCAAAAGCTGATTAAAGAACGCGATTCACAAAAGCCAGATGTTAATCAAAGTGATGTTCAAAAATGGGTGAACAAGCTGGTGGAATTGGCTGATAAAGCACGAGCGAATGATAAAGAAGCTAGATTGAAATGTAGAACGCTAATCAACAGCATTTGTAAGAGTATCGTGATTAAGTTACGGGGTCATGATTTAAAATCAGAGCCAGTGGTTACGATTACGTTTGTCACTGATGAGCAGTTTGAATTTAAAGTCGGCAAGAATGGAGCAGTACAGTTTGTTGATAATGGTATGGCAGTCAACAGAAGGCTAAAACCGCTACTGGCTTAGTGTGTTCATTGATGATTTGAGAGGGAAGCTTTTCGCTTCCCTTTTTAGTTTTGAATAGGTCTACTCAAACAGCGAATTGGCATCGGTGCCTAACACGACACACAAATCCCTGATCATCTCGTCAGTCACACGAATCATTCCACTTTCAATCTTGGCGAGCTTACTTCGCGTCATATCAATACCGCGTAAACTACATTCACGCTCTACATCTGCTTGAGACCAATCCCTACTTAGCCGTATCTCTTTGATTCTAATGCCAGTAATGTTCTTTTTTTCTGTGACTTGGTTCATGATTTTTTCTGCACCATTATGGGTGCAGATAGCGTTACATATAAGATAGTACCTCATTGCACCCATACGGGTGCTAAGTGCTTTTATTTTGAGGATGTTATGAGCAAAAAAGTAAAACTAGGCGTAGTCAGTGCGCTATCGGTGGCTGTATTGGCAGGTTGTCAAACTACTACAGTGCAGAGAAGTGTTGAGAAGCAAATTGAAGACAATCGATACCAATTTGTTAAGAACCCTAAAACGGTTGAAGAAGTATTTGGTGACATGACTTGTAACGAGTTTATGCAAATAGACAAAGGTCAGAAAGTTGAACGTTTTGGCGATTTGAACTCTACTGGGTTATTAATAAAACAACGTGATGCGGCTTATATTACTAATTCAATGTTGGCTGCCATTCATTGGGACAAGCGTAGATTCAATCACCCATACGGCAATACGTTGAGTGCTGAAACTACGAGAGAGTGTTTAAAGAAGGGTGGTGAGTCACTTGTTCATCAAGTGATTTCAGAGTCTAAGTTTTTAACACCAGACGTGATGACCGATCACGGTGACTACAAAGTAGCGAGTACAAATGATGTTCTTTATGCTGTGTATACAGGTTCTAAAGAAAGAAACGCAGTACTTCAAGTGATCCCTAGTGTTATACCTAAAAAGGGGAGCCGAGAATATAGAAATAGAGATAAAATGGCTAAGATTAACTCATTCTACATTCATACAGATATTAAGTGTGAAGACATGAATTACTATAATGTTTTGCCTAGTATCAATAATAAAAAGTATTACGTTCAGAACACTTGTGGTGAAAACAATAGAATGCGCACGTTCATTAGATACAATGCTGGTGATAAGTCTGCTTTGAATCTTCATGAACTCATTTCAAAAACGAATGACGACATCGTTATTGATTATGATGGAATGAAAACCTATCGTTTTAGTTCAAAGGGTTATACTTCTGCTTTGAATCACGGAAGAAAATTAAATCAAGTGTTTCAGTTTGGCTATGAAGATGAATGGTTTAATTACAAAGTGAAGCAATCTGCTTTGTTAAACAAGTAAAAAACAAGACTCGTCTTTATTAAATTTGACTGAATTAACGTCGTATTCAATAAAAAGCCGCCTAAAATGGGCGGTTTTTTATTGGTTTCAATCTGTTGAATAAATATATCTGTATTAATGAACAGGTTGAACAAGTATGAAAAAAGAAAATCTTCATTTCACTGATAACGAGAAAGCCAAAGAAGCAGGGCGACGTAGTGGTGCTGCGAGGCGCAAGAAAGCCGCTGAACTACAAAAGCTAGAACGCAAAGCAGAATTGCGAAACATCGAAAATCGAGAGAAGAAGTTAAAAGATATGTCAATGCCTTTGACTGGTGCTGGTGACATCGACACAAGTCAAATTCTTAAAATGGTGTTGTCTGGTGCGTTTGGTGTAGTACTAGCTGAAAGAGCAATCACAGCGATCTGTGAAGCTGAAATAAAACGAGTTACTAACCGTGCGTCCAAGTTGGAACTGTCAATCATCAATGACTTGTCGCGGTCGGAAAAAGAAGCTCTTCTTGCTTCACTTGAAGCTGATTTGGAGGCGCTATGAGTTTCTTAAATTTAGTTCGAACCAATAGCAGTAAAGAAGAAGATGAACAGAGATGGACTGGCAATTCTCTTGATTTGTTGAGAATGGTCGGTTCTTTAGATGAGTATCGTCGAGAACAGCTTAAAGACCAAGAATACCAAGAAGAAGCTGAGAAACGAATCAACGCCATTCGAGAGAAGATGAAACAACACGAGCAAAGTCGTTTGGTGTCGCAAGAAGAAGCGTTACTTGAGCAATCAGAGCGAGAACGGAAACGTAGAGAACTACTTGAACAATTGGGTGGTATAGATGAATAGATTACTAGCTGGGTTGTTAGTCATTGTTATGCCTTTAGCGATTTCAAATATTTCGTTTTCAAATAACTATGGTGAACTGCATTCAACACTTGATACTCTGGCGACACAGCAAGAAGTGGTGTTGGAAAGAACAGATATCATTCTTGATGATATTGATCTTGTAAAGGCAACGACTAAACACAATGGTGAGCGAATTGAATCACTTGAAAGGCTTCTTGCCGATTAAACTAAGCCCTCGTAGAGATACGAGGCTTTTTTGTATTCATTTGACTACTGTCTAAGAACACATTTTAATGAATACGGTGACTGTATTCATTACGGTTGCTTTTTCCATTGAACACAGCCTATTGTAGTCTCATCTAGAGTTAAATGAATACAAAGAGTGAAATATGAGCAAGGTTGGCTATGTTCGGGTGTCTACAGTTCAACAAAATACGGTGCGACAACTTGATGGTGTTAAATTGGACAAAGTGTTTATTGATAAATGCAGTGGCTCAACAACTGATAGAGTAGAGCTACAGAGATTGAAAGAATACGTACGTGAAGGTGACACAGTTATGGTTCATGACATCTCACGTCTTGCTCGTGACATGAAAGATCTATTAGGTTTGATTGAGTTCTTCAATTCTAAGTTGGTAGCGGTTCAGTTTATCAAAGAGAACATGCTTTTCAGTGCTGATAAAACCAACCCGATGAATGAGCTGTTGTTGAACTTGCTAGGTTCGGTATATCAATTTGAGCGTCAAATGCTGCTTGAAAGACAAGCTGAAGGCATAGCGAAAGCAAAAGCGGCAGGGAAGTACAAAGGGCGCACTGCGACAGTAGATAGGCAAGCGATATTAGATTGTCTTGAAAGTGGTCTATCGATTCGCAAAACAGCGCAGAAGCTAGGTGTTGGCGTGTCAACGGTGCAGAGAGCAAAAGCAACGATTTGAACTTATCATTCAAAAGACGAATAGCGGCAGAATGCCGCTATTTTTGTATCTGAAGCGGAATAAATGTGAACTTGAGCTTCGTAAGCTTAGTCTTTGTTTGGTAGCATCGATTTTTTTGTAGTAACGAAGAAGTAAAGCAATGAAACTAATAGAAAAATATGCACCAAAGACACTTGATGAACTGGTATTGAATGAAGCAGCACACCGTCTAGTTAGTAAATACCTAGAAGATGACTCAGCATTAGATAACTTAATCTTCCACAGCCAAGAGAACGGAACGGGCAAGACATCTGCTGCTAGAATGATTGCTGAAAAGTGGTCAAAATCGGTATTTTCTGAGTTCACAGAACAAAGAGAAGCAATTCTTGAGTATAAAGGTTCGCAGTTTGGTACAGGTGATGTTTCTGCTTTAGAAAAAACGCTATCTATGAATGGCAAGAGAGTTATCATTATTAATGAAGTAGATCGAATGTCGACTCAAGCTTTGACTAATTTGTCTGAGACAATAGATGAATTTACAAAATCTGATTCAAACACGTTTATTATGACAACTAATAAGTTCGACAGACTGCCTAGTATACTAACGAGTAGATGCCAAGAGATCGACTTTACACCGAATGGAATAGAAGAAGGAGTTATAAAACGCCTAATTCATATCTTTAAACAAGAGAGAGGTGAACCGACAGAACGTGATATAACTGTAATTCAAGACATAGTTGGAAAGCAACGAGGTAGTGTTCGTCAATCTATTATTGAACTTGGGAAGTATATGACTACAGAAGAATATGTTTTGGCAGATAAAGCGGATCTGGACGATCTTGATTCGATTCGAGCCCAAATGCAAGAATATAAAAAAGCAATGGAGAATCTAGCTTCAAAAGAAGAGCAGATACTCCAAGAGCAAATGGAAGGTTGTTTTGATAGTGCTCTCGAATCAATTAAAGACTATAAGATTGAACAATTTATCGAATATCTTGTTGAAAAGGGTGTTTATTCTATTGGAAGTAAAGAGAAAAAAGAACAAAAATCAACAGCAAAGAGAGAAAGTAAAACAGGTGGTAACTATTATTACTTTAAAGATGAAAATGGCAAAGAACATTTCTTGAATACAATGGCTTCCAAGACAATAAAAGTCACTGAGCCGTGGAGAACGCTTGTTAAAGAAACTGTGATCGAAAATGGAAATCATGTGCGTGGTATTCAAGACCATCTTATCAGATTTGTAAAAGAAGAAGGTGGTAAGTACACGTTTTGGACAGATGCGACTTTGGGCGGTGCAGAAGATCCAAATGATGAAGGCGCAATTGAAACTAAATTCAATGGGCTCAAAGTGAAAACAATCGAGTCAATTAAGCACGATTTAGTTAAACCAGAATCAGAAGCAGCGTAAAATAGCCTAGAAGCCCCGAGTTCGGGGCTTTTTTATTCTTCAAGCATTTCAAACTGTTGCTCTACTTCAGCCCAGTTTTTCTCAGCTAAGGCAGCACTGGCTAATCGGTATTCTTCTGCGGTGATAATGTCTTCGGTTTGTTGAAAGTTCTCATTGCAGAACATTAAGGGATAGAACTGAGTGATCTTCTCAATCGTGAACCTATCTGGCAGCAGTCTAAAGCCTCTATCAAGTAGTTTAACTATGTCTTCAAGATATTCGACATGCTCTGGTTCAACTAACGGCTTAATCGCTTTTAGCAAGTCGCGGTTGTAGTTAATCGCTAGTGAACTGATCATTTTATCGATTTTTTGTTGGTTTACTTCTGGCTCTTTCTCGAATAAAGCTTCAATCTCATTCTCTCCAATAACTAGTTCGATTTCTTCTACTTGCCAGTTCGCAGTTAGACTAGCCTCAACAGGGATACGTTTTGGTTTCGACTCAGGCACTTGTGTTTCCTCAGTGTGATTTTTAATAATCGATAGTATTTCGTCTTTTGAACGACTAAATGTATCGCACGCATTCTGGACAATTGCGTCGAAACTGAGTTCGTCATTGATTAAAAGAGTTGAAGTCTCTTTTAGTTTGCCGTGTACGTTTTTCGCGTCGCCGTTATGAACGTCACCAAGTTCATTGCTGCCTAAGTGTTTAACACAAGCAATGGTAACTTCATGAGTATTGATATCGGCAAATAGTACTTGGGCGGTAGTCGCGTCAAGAGCAATAAAGTAATTGCCAGTAACTGCCGTATACAAATCGGAAGTGTTGTGCAGTTTACTAGAAATCTTATTAGCTAGTTGCCTGTGTCTTAAATCAAGCTGTTTATCTTTGCGATCGTATTCAATCAATGTGCGAACATTCAACTTGTCTGCTTTCTTCAAAGTCACACGTTTGATCAAGTCTTTATATGAGCGTTGACCTGTTTGTTCTTGTAAGCGAACTTGAATCAAGTTGTTGTTAGTGAATAGTGTTGCTTTTTTAGTTAGTAGTTGGTTCATGTGATACCTCATTACTCGCATTGGAGTTGTTCTTCAGTTTTGATTGGGTTAAGTCGCAAATAATTTGCGTAATCGATTTGTTCTTGTATTCAGGTAGTTCTTGCAGTGCCTCAGCGATAGCAATCGGAACACTGACTTTTAAGTATGCCTTAGCTCTCATTTTCAATTTCTCTCACGATTTTGTAGATAGTCGATGTTGATATTTTGCATTGCTTGCTTATCTCATCGATGGTTAATTCGCTGTTCAAGTACAAGTCGTAAATGACTCGCTTTTGTTCTGGGGTTCTACGTGGCTTTCTGATTCTCATCTTTTCAATTTCTCTCTTTTTTGTATTCTTACAATTCTATTTATATCGATGAAATCGATGAACGATGTGGTTTTAGTAAAAAAGTTGAAATTATTTTTAAATAGACAAGGTGAGGAAGAGGAGTAGGTTATAACTTCGCGTACGTTTTGACGTACATTTTTTGATGAAATCTCGACATGACTGTAGACATGATTTTATTGAAATCTCGACATGATTTTCGACATGGTTTTATTGAAATTTCGACATGACTTTCGACATGGCTTTGACATGATTTTTGACATTGTTTTCTGACGCAGGATTAATAAAAACAACAGGTTAGTGGTTGAGATTCAAGGGGAACATAAACACAAACAACGAGAAAGAGAACGAGAGTCCAAGGGAGGACAACAAGAAGAGAACTGGGAGCGAAGCGACCGACGCGAAGCGTCTAATTGGTCGTTCTTGGAACGCGGCTTCAATAGGTCTTCAATTGGGGCTACGCCCGTTCGCCTTCGGCTCACCTTGTTATCGCTTATTACAAGTAGATGGTACTTGTGGTTCTTTGAACAGTCTTGACTGGTAGACTAAGAGACTGCTACGCAGTCACCGTCTTTCGATAGCACTACGTGCTACCGGACAGTATAGCTTTTGATTGTGTATTGGTTTGTATTGACTTGTATAGCGCAAGCTAGAAGCATCTTCAATGCGATTCTAAGATGGTTTCGACTGGTCGGCAGTACACTTTGTCTGGTGAGTCTTTAAATTCGCTTAGAATCGATTCTAGATGGGATTTGACTGGTATAGCGTAAGCTACTGGTTTCAACTGGAAATGACTCATTTCTAATATTACTAATATCTCTAACTTCACTAAAACTACTAATACTACTAAGATGATGCGGAATTTTTCCGGTTCTTCCAATTTGGTTCTTCTGGGTCTTCAATTGGTGCCTTCGGCACGTTCGCTTCGCTCACAATGTATTTGACTTGTATAGCGCAAGCTAGAAGCTCTTCAATGCGATTCTAAGACGGTTTCGACTGGTTAGTTGTATGTTTTACTGGATATGTCTTTGAAACCGCTTGGAATCGATTCTAGATGTTTTTAAGCTGTCTCCAGTAGCTTATAAATACGATTGAATTCGTTAATCGTTAATTCATTCAATCGTAATACCTCTCGTTTTGTTAAGCAGCCGTAAGGCTGCTTTTTTTGGGCTTGAATTTTTAGTGCCGTTAAATACAACAACAAACGAACAAGAGGTAACAATATGCTTTGTCCAAGCTTATTATCAAGTCAAAATATCGATCCAGAAGAACATTTTTCAAATCAACAATTCGACCGTTCCTATTTGATTAAACGAATATTCGAGTCCATCAATGAGACTCATAAAAAAAGAAAAAGAGGTTTAACTGATGCTGACAAGAAGTACTTTGACCGCTTACTAACGGCTATCTTCGAATGGAGCCAAGAAGAGCTACTAGAACTTGCAGATGCAACACCTAGCGAATTCAGAAAATTGATGCGTGGGTGGTAAGGTATGCTTGTTGAATCAATCAGAGCTGCAACACATGAACCACCGATGCGCTTTAAAACCGACGTAACAGAAGCGCGTCAGCGTGTTGTAGACCTCGCTGTTGCTGAAGTGCGTATTAAAGCTGAGCAAGGCGAAACTGTTGCAGTGTTGACGCTAGACCATATCGCTAACGCTCAATATCGGCTAGTTGACTGGCTACGGTCTTATTTCATCAAGGAAGGGTTTGATTTTAGCGTGTCGTCAACGCCAGAGCGTATAACGGTCAGTATCAAGTGGTAATATACGGTTTTACTTTACAGGTTTTAGATTAAGATTATGATTTTATGGGGTTTATTTCTAAAGTGTGTGCTTTTTATACACCAAGCTTTAATATCTTTCTAACTAGTCAGCGTAACAACATTGTGGTATAAAGCGTCCACTTATATGAATAGCATGTTTGCATGGAAAGAATTGACAAAAATATCATCATATTACTGTTGGTTGTGATCGCTACGTGCTTAGTGATTACTACATACTTTATTGTTTCTGACTTTTATGCTTATGATTTTGAAAAGATAAAGGCTTATTGTCTTGATAAGTCAGAAGGTTGTGATGCTATTGCAGTGGCTTACCAGCTTGGTAGGCTTGATTTTGTAAGTGTTTGTTTGGCTGCATTAGGTGTGATAGTCGGTCTGTCCGCCGTGTTTGGTTTCTTGGGTATAAAAGAGAAATCTGAATATTTAGCTAAAAAAACATCAGAAGAGTCGACTCTTGCAAAATTGGAGGAGTATGATCAAATGTTGCCGTCTATACTTGAAACTAAAGTTACGGAACTGTTCGATGATTATATGGCTCTAAGAAAGGAAGAGTTTAATTGTGGTCAATCGCCTCAAGAAAACTGGGGTGACAACGTGGAGGATGATTGAGATGAGAATGAAATCACAAAATCGTAAATCGTCTTTTGAAACAGTTTTAGACTACATGAAGGCAGATATGCCTGTTGATTTACATCGCCTGTGTGATGAACTTGGCATTAGGCTTTCTTATGTTGAAATGGACGATGAAATATCTGGTGAAATTGAAAGCAGAAAAGATGGTACTTTTGCCATTAATGTTAATAAAAATCATCACCCTAATCGTCAAAGGTTTACAATTGCCCACGAGATTGGTCATTTCATACATCACAGATCGTTAATTGGTGATGGAGTCGATGACAATAAAGCCTATCGTAGTGTCAATTCTGGTAAGTACTTCAATCGAAGTATTACTTCTGGACATGAGCGAGAAGCCAATACGTTTGCAGCCTCTTTACTTATGCCTAAGGAGTTGGTTCATAACCTTAGAAAGCAAGGTATGTCTATAGAGAGCATGGCTTGCCACTTTGGTGTCTCTAAAGCTGCAATGTCATACCGTTTACAAGGCTTAGGTCTTTGACCTAAGCGTGTTAAGAATTTTATAAAAGTAGTAGGCGAGCGTTAGCTCGCTTACTCGTTGTTCCGTTTCAATCTTCTTTACCCAATATCTTATCGATAACTTGTTCTATCTGCTCAAATGAACCATTCATTCGCGCCTTTCTTAAAGCCACTAAATCAGACAACTTGCCAGTTGAACTGTTAAGAATTGAAGTGGCATCATGCTTTAACAAATCATCGGTAAAGTCAGACACGTCCATTTCTTCTTGAACTCTATCTAGTTCAAATAAAGCATTAAAAACAGCAAGTTGAGTAGTTACTTTTGAACCTAGTACGGACTTAATCGAAACGTCACGAGCTAATTGACCGATAGCTGTTGCTGAACAACTAGCTGCTTTAGTTCTCATTAACTGCTTTTCGTGATCAAGTACTTGTTGTGGCGTACGGCAATGAATGACTTGCCAACGTAGTTCGCCAAGTGCATCAACTTGACCAGTACTCAAGTACTGTGATGCGGCAACCGAGTCATCAATAGCGCGGCTATGTTGTTTAAAGCTAGTTAACTCGACAGGCTTAACCGTAATGCTTGATTTAGTAACCTTCTGTTCTTCAGCTTCTTCTAAGCGTTCCAATTTTAACTCGGCAGAGTACAAGGCGGCTTCAAGTTCAGCGATTCGTTTTTGTTCTTTAGTTAGTCGCATGTCCAATATCCTTTAATTATGTTCTATTGATTCGAAGCCAGTCTCGGAAAGCGTGGCTATCTGTTTTAGCTACTGGTTTAGGCATGCTAGAGTAGTGCTGACACTCGCGCATGAACTGGTCGAGGTGCTTGCCATGAAGCAAGTACTTAATATCATCGGCTAAGTCTTCCATATTCCTTTTACTGCCTATTCGTTTTTCGACTGTTGCTAGGTATTCAATTGATTTGTCTTTTAATGCGATTTCAAATTCGTGTTGATATACCTTTACAGCGTTTGGTGACTGTTGTTCAAGTGTTGCTAATCGACTAACAACGCTATACAGAAAGCCACTGTCCAACGCTGAAGCTGCCTTTTTTAATTCTTGAAAATACATGTTTTAAATCCTGTTTTTTATGATTATTGTTTGTGCCTTCGCTAGCCAGTAGTTGGCAGCTAACAAATCTTCTCGTTGTGACACCGTAATGTCTTTACGTTCTAGTTGACGTTGAACCCAGTTCTTAAACTGAGAATCAGTAAACGTCATTTGCTCGCGGTCTAACGTCGTTCTACCAACAGCGAACTTAAGATCGTCGTTTGCTTTGTCGTAGGCGTAGAGTACTTGTGACTGTTCTTTAGTTCGTTTGCGTTCTTCATATTCGGCTTGCTTTTGAACTTGCTTTAGTTCATTTGAATGAGCAGATAAGAGTATTTCAAGCTCTTCTTCGTCTAACCAAGTATTCAATCCACCAGCGACACGACAAGAAGCGGGAAACGCTTCAGGCGCTTGATGCTGAATGGCATCAAGCACCGAACTAGCAAGCCAACGATTTGAAGTGTCACGTTGAACGTGATTTAAGTTAATCTGCATACCCAAGCACCTCTAGTTGTTCTTTGAAACGATTAACATACTTAACCACTGTATTGCGTGAGCAAGCATTTTCACGAGCTAGTGAACTAATCGATTTGATACCTAAACAAGACAAAATCGCTAGTTCAGCACTGGCTATCTCATCAAACCGTTCTGGTCTGCCGCCTGCGTTTTTCATGTTATTGCCTCTATGTTGTAAATTTAGAAATACCGCTTTTCGCACCACTAGCGCGGCTAACTAGCAGGAATTGGAATCATTCGGTGCATGAGCAAGAGCAACTTTGCTTCATACAGTTATTTATAAAGAGTTTTTGAGCGGGTTATTGAACAAAAAGCCCTCGACGTGATGCGAGGGCTAGAGGGACTAAAGTTTAGCGTTGATGACCGCTTGTAGTTGTTTACTAGCGGCTTCTATGTTGTCTATTGCTAGAAATGCCGCTGCCTTTGATGTCTGGTCACAGAGCTTTTCTATTGCTTCAAGCTTGCGAATGGCTTCGGCGTATAGCTTCTTGTCGATCTTGCCTTTAATAAGAGTTAATTTGCCGCCTTTAGTGCTTGAACGTCGGTAGTCTTCTAGAGTCGTTAAAAACTGGCTGGTCAGTTGTCTTGTTTCTATCGCAAGGGTTTTAAGCTGCTTAGATTGATTGGCTTGATCGTTGGTGTCGTTAACAACTTCTTTGGCGAGTTGTTGCAGTTCTTCAAATGAAGCCACAAGAGTCGTTGTGTATGAGTTGATCTGGCGACTTAACTTTGTTGCTTCACTTGGCTCAAACAAGCTTGATAAAGCACGCTCAAGTAGTAGTTTTAGTCTTTTGTTGAGTACTTTGCCTGTTTTAGCTGTGTTCTTTGTCAACCATTTACGAGCCGAGTCGATAGCACGAGATTCAGCAAGGAATTCGTCGAATGTTAGGGTGGTTGATGTTGGTTTCATGTAAATATCTCCCGTTTTGAAGATATTTATGGTTAGAATATCATGATGAATTGGGATACTGTGTTATCTACAATAAACTTAATATCAAATGGTTAGTATAAGTATGAGACAAATAGTAAAGCTAATTTTGGTTTTTTGCGTATTTTTTACTCAGGGCGTTTATGCTGGTGAGTCGCTTTCTACGGAATCAACTATAGCGAAAACTGAAGCACTTCATATTGCCGCAGGTTTAATGAGTTGGTGTGAGGTTAAGCATGGAGGCAAAATCGTAACTACTTTTAGGAACACTGGCTATGATGCGCGAATGATTTTGGAAATTACTGGGGAATGGAACACTGAGCACATCAGAAAGATTTTGCTTGAAGCCCAAAAGCGTTCATTTGGCAATAAAGATTGCTTGCTGGCACTTGAAGAAGCTAAACATATTGTTAATACAGCATTAGAAGATAGTAGTCTTGATAGGAAACAGCTTAAAAGTCTATACATGACGTTTCTTAACAAAAAAAACGACTAGTCAGGCCTAATAGCCTAAATGGGCTCACCAAAACTCTAGTTAGTGAGCCTTTTATATTGATATGACTTAAAGATAACGACTTCGTAAGTGTTCTTTAAAGTAGTTGGCGTTCAGTGTCTCGCCAGTTGCTTGTTTAACTAGCTCGTCGGTAGTTAATAAGCTGCCCTTGCTCCAGATCTTCTCTGACAACCAATTAAAGATTGGCGACAAGTCACCAGAGCGTATAGCGCCGTCAACATCTACGGTCTTCTTCATAGCTGCCATGAACTGTGAGGCATACATAGCACCTAGTGTATAACTCGGGAAGTAACCGAATGCACCTTGAGTCCAGTGAATGTCTTGTAAGCACCCGTCTTTGTAGTTATGCACTGTACATTTGCTTTCTGTCCAATGGATATCTTGCATACAGCCATTTTTGAAGTTTCCTTCGGTTGATAGCCCCAAGTACGCTTTCATCTTTTCGTTCCAGAGTTCTGGTACATCTGTATGTTTGATGACGCCGTTCATGAGATCTCGCTCAATTTCATATCGAAGAATAACGTGAGCAGGATATGTTAGTTCGTCAGCATCTACGCGAATAAAGCCTTTTTCTACGCGAGTGTAAATTTTGGCTAAATTGTCTTTTTCGAATTCACTACCAGAAAAATGGTTAGAAGCCAGTCGAGCGAGGTGATCGATAAACGCGCTGCTTCGTCCTATTTGCATTTCAAAGAAGAGTGATTGTGATTCATGAATACCCATAGAGCGAGCTTCTCCCGCGGGTGTTCCTGATAAATCTTTTGGTAGCCCTTGCTCGTATCGAGCATGGCCGGTTTCGTGGACAATCCCCATCAATGATTGGACAAACTCGTTTTCATTATAACGTGTCGTAATACGCACATCTGTCGGTACACCGCCACAAAATGGGTGGGTACTCTCATCAAGTCGACCGTGTTCAAAATCGAATTGAAGTAGCTTCATGACTTCCAAACCGAGCGCTTTTTGCTTTTCCGTAGGGTAGTGCGCAGTTGGCAATAAGATGTTGTCTGATTGTTGTTTTTCAAGCGCTTCATCGATCAAAGTAGGAAGCCAGGTTTTCACGTCAGCAAAAAGAATGTCTAACGACGCAGACGTTGTGCCAGGCTCATAAACATCGAGCATGGCATCATAAGGAGTCGTGCCATTTGCTTCGGCTCTAATTTGCGCTTCTTCCTGCGATAGCTTTACGACTTCAGCCCAGTTCTTTTCAAAACCAGCCCAGTCATTTTCTCCACGTTGTGTACGCCATGCATGTTCACATTTGGAACCAGCAAGAGATTGAGCTTGAACTAATGATTCTGGTAGTAAGTTAGCTTGCTGCCACCCACGCTTCATTTCTCTTAGGATAGATTTTTCTTTTGTAGACAGCGTCTCTTCTTCTGCCTGAGCGAAAAGCTCTCCCAAGTGCGGTTGAGTCATTAAAGAATGGATATGTACATCGAGCTCTGCCGTGGCATTCGAGCGTGCTTCAGCGCCACCAGGTGGCATGACCGCCGCTTGATCCCAATCTATGATGGCTGATAGATGCTCAAAATTTGCCACTTTTTGGAATGTTCAACGAGTTTTGTAAATGCGTTCATGTGACTACTCTTATTCTTTTGTTCTTTCCCTAAACACCCGATAACGGGTCCTTCATATGGTGTTGCACTAAGCAACCTGCGTTAATTTACTAATAATTAACAATTAACTCCAACCCATTGTCCATAAACTCACCCAGTTGTATAGCTCTCTTAAAAAAGAAGCTTGCGAATCTTGTGGATTGGCGGTATTGATGAAGGATTAACAATTAATTATCACGATAATATGGATATTTTGAATTTCGAGGCATTTATTATTGCCATTACGATTTTAACGTTAACGCCAGGTTTAGATACTGCACTTGTTATCCGTAACACTAGCCGATCGGGCCTAAAAGATGGATGTACAACCAGTCTAGGGATTTGCTTTGGCTTATTCGTACATGCTTTTTTTTCTGCGGTTGGTATCTCGGCGATTCTTGCGCAATCAGCAGAGTTGTTCCAAATCGTAAAAATGATTGGCGCAGCTTATCTTATCTGGCTTGGTTTGAGCAGTTTAAAAGTGCTAATGTCGTCGAAAGATGGATTGACCGTGACCGAGCAGATTCACGAAGTGTTTAATGGTAAGCGCTCTTTTAGAGAGGGCTTTCTTTCTAACGTCTTGAACCCGAAAACGGCGGTCTTCTATTTGGCTTTCTTGCCACAGTTTGTGAATCCAGAAGGTTCACCCTTGCTTCAATCAATGATGATGGCATCTGTACACTTTGCTATTGCGATGGTTTGGCAGTGTGGTTTAGCTGGCGCGCTTAACTCGGCTAAAAATCTACTAAAGAATGCAAGCTTTATGAAGTGGATGGAAGGCGCGACGGGCGCAGTATTAGTCGCACTTGGTGTGAAGTTATTAATTGAAAAACCCGTTTAATGCGTAATATTTATCGATTGTTGATACTACTCGCTGTATTTATTGTGGGGATAGGTGCCGCTGTAGCTTGGCATACGTGGCCACAAGTACAGTTTGCGCAACGCGGCATGATCTGGTCTTGGCACTGGGGCTACTTCGAGCCTTTTGCTAATGGAATACAACAAACGCGAACTCAAGACACTAAACAGTTATTGCTCAGGCGTGTGTATTTGCATGACGCTATTGTCGTTTTTGTTTCGACAACTATGGACAATAAATTTGAGGTCGACGTTGTAAAAGAGCAAACCTGTGAACCTAAAACGACGACTTGGGCTTCGGTCTCTGTCAATCATCAACGTGTCAGGCATGTACCTATGGTGTGCGATGCGTTTGGGCAAGGCTACTTTTATCGCTACATCGGGAAACATCTGGAGTCGATTGAGGTTGGTGTCGGCGACTCGTTTGTAACAGAAGCATTTTTAGACTGGCCGCTATCAGAGTTGAAAGCGGATCAATTCAAGCAAAAAAATGCGAAGTTTTTTGAAGAACGTGGAGAAAACGTTGAGCATCAATGGTTGAGAGATTAACCATTTAACCGAAGATAAATAAAGCCCGCTAAATAATAGCGGGCTTTATGTTTTTACCATTTCTAATGTGCTTTGCTCTCTGTGACTGACAGTTTGTGACCGCAAACCTGCCGTTTCACTAAGCTTTCACTGCTTCAACTTCACCTGATTGCGATGTTGAGCTAAAGAACAGTTTGGTTTCTGCCAGTACGACGTGACGCAGTGCGATCAAACCAATCAGGTTAGGAATTGCCATCAGACCGTTTACGATATCAGCCAGTAGCCAAATCATATCGAGGTGAAGGAATGCACCAGATGCCACCAAGCCAACGAAAATCAGTTTGTATGGAAGCACAGCTTTAGTTCCGAACAGGAACACAACGCAACGCTCACCGTAGTAGTTCCAACCAAGAATGGTGGTAAAAGCGAAGAACATCAAACCGATTGAGACGAGCATAGGGCCAAATGTATCTGCATTTAAACCCACCGCAAAAGCATGAGTCGTCATCGCGGCACCTGCTAGGTCACTTTGCCATGCACCGGTCAGGATTAGAGCAAGGCCTGTCATGGTACAAATAATGATGGTATCGAAAAAGGTACCCGTCATTGAAATTAGGCCTTGTTTAACACAAGAGTCTGTCTTCGCTGCTGCTGCTGCCATAGGCGCGCTACCCAAACCTGATTCATTTGAGAACACACCGCGAGCGATACCTGATTGGATTGCCAACATGATGCTTGCACCTAGAAAACCACCAGTCGCTGCTGTTGATGTAAAGGCTGAAACCAGCACTAATTCAACGGCATTGAACAATTGGTCTGCATTCATGATGATCACGCTTAAACACGCCAACACATAAAATACAGCCATGGTAGGAACCACTTTTCCTGCAACCTTAGCAATGGATTTGATGCCACCCAAAGTTACGAAAGCAACCAAAAGAGTTAGTACAAAGGCAGATAGCTCACGGTTAACACCAAGAGATATCTCACTTGCATCCAGAATCGCGTTTACTTGTGGAAACGTACCGATACCAAAACAAGCAACACCCAAAGCAAACACTGCAAACATGATCGCGAGAGCTTTTGAGCCAACACCGTATTGCAAGTAATACATTGGGCCACCAATCATTTGGCCTTTATCATCGACTCTTCGGTACTTAACCGCCAACAAACATTCGGCGTATTTAGTCGCCATTCCGAAAAGGGCAGCGAGCCACATCCAGAATAGAGCGCCTGGTCCACCGAGTTTGATTGCTGTGGCAACACCAACAATGTTACCAGTACCAATTGTTGCTGAGAGCGCAGTACAAAGAGCTGCAAAGCTAGAAACGTCACCTTGAGTATTAGATGACTTATCTTTACTGAATACCATCGCTAGCGCTGTTGGGAGGTGTTTAAACTGGATCAAGCCAAGGCTAAAAGTGAAGTAAACACCTGTACCTACTAGCAAAATAAGCAGCGGTGGACCCCAGACAAAATTATCGATGGTTTGTAGTAAAGATTGTAGGTTGTTCATGATTTCCCCTTAATAAAACAACTAATAAGGAGAAGAGGGAAAGGACGAGATCAACGATCTCTAAAAGAACTAAGCTATTGGTTGTAGGCGGGAAGGCCAAGCCAAAATAGTTAGGTTGTAACTTTCCACTCCTCTGTCCTTTTGCCTGAGAGTTTCACCTTGCGTGAGTGCAAGACTTGCTCCTTCGGCGACCGATTTAACGGTTCTCTCCAGAGGTTCCTCCAACTACAGTCTCCGCTACCTAGGTAGCACCTGAAATAGTTAATTCTTCGGCGAGTTATGCTAATCAAATGTTAAAATTTGATTAATAACCACTCTCCTGCAGTCTTCATCGGAACAATTACCTTTGATTTATATAAGTTTCTCAGTTGTTACTAAGTTGTTACATAACTCTCAGATAATCAGATAGTTAGCCTATTGCTAACAGCGCATAATTTACCAACTATGAGATATAGGTCAAGTATTTTTCATAGTGTTTTAAGTCGATGTACTCCAATTTGTACCCCAACTTGTGTATTCGATAGTATAAAAAAACCCCACCAATAAGGTGGGGTAATGTCATTACTGTAAGCCTTAATTTGAAGCTGATAGGTTTTGATAAAAGCCTATCATCCTTTGCTCTTCAGCGTTGTCTATCTCTGTTCTCACTACAGGGATGATGTTACCTGAACTGTCAATATCACTCCGTACATGAATATTAACGTCTACTTTCTGCTGATTAGAAGTTATTTCCTTGCCAGTTCTACGTAGATGCTCAAGTACAGGAGTGTCCCACCATTTAGCAGTCTTAGAATCGCCGAACAATGATGTAAAGCTCATACTGCCGCCCGGTCTTGCTTCCCAAACTGCAAGCAATCCGGTTAGGTACACATTCAAACGTGAGAAGAGTGATAATGTTCCACGAAGACCAGTGTTAATACCACCAACACCTTTAGCCATTGATGAAGCAGCTTGGCTACCACCAGTGAAGAATCCAACCGCCTTACTACCAATATTCCAAAGCATCTTGAATCCTTTAATGAGCTTAGCTAATCCAAATGATAAACCTAATACTTTTGCGCCAAAGGTTGCAAACTTGGTAATTCCTTCGTCAGTAGCTCCTGTTAGGTCTTTGAATGCATTATATAAATCAATACATAGAGCACCTAACATAGCGAATGGAAAGGATGCGGCTTTGATAGCTGAGCCAAGTCCTGTACCAATCACTTTAGCTAAACCTTTACCTTCACCTGCTAACAGGTTGAAACTCTTGGTAATTGCCATTAGAGCGGGTTTTAGACCAGAAAAGAATGAGTTAGTAATCTCTTTGATATTCGTCTGAGCAATCGACAATTGGGGTTGTAATCCTGTGCGCAAGCTCCATGCTAATTGATCGTTAGCATTAGCAATTTTGCTTAACTCTTTACCAAACTGAGGCATGATTTCGTGGGCGAGGATTTCTCCACGTTCCATTAACTTCCTAAGTTGTTGTTCTTGCTCTGCTGGGGTTAAGTTTCTGCTTATCTTGCCAATTTCTACGGCTGCTGAAGTCATCGCCCTTGTACTGATACCAAGACTTTCACTTAATTGACCTACCAACTCCTCACTTTGGACGCGACCTTTTGAAATTATTTGCGTGGCGGCGGTGAAAACACGTTGTTGCTTTTCTTGTGATAAACCGAGGGCAGTGCTTGCCTCGGATATACCTACGAAAACTTGACGTAAATCAGCTTGTGAGAGCTTATTACCTGCTGCTGCCTGAAATTGGACGTATGCACTAGTTAAGTTTTGAATATCTAAACCGAGCCGTAAAGCTTCCTCTCTGACAAACTTGAAGTTCTCTTTCGCCTTCACAGCGCTACCCGAAGTCACCAACATAGATCGTTCTAAGCTCTCAAATGTGAGTCCTGTTTGAACCACTGCATGACTACTAGCTGCTACAGCATAAACACCAGCAAGGTTAGCGGCTAAATTCTTAGAAATGCCTTGTTGCTTTTGAAGTTCACGAGTTCGAGTGCGTTCACGTCGATTCCGGTCTGTTATTTCATGCTTAAGTCGTTTTTCCAAAGCAAGTAAAGATTCAACGGTTTTAGCATCACGCAATTTATCGATGAGTATCTTTTTTTGAACCCCAGACATTTCACGTAATTCTCTATTTGAACTGACGAAACGACGGATCACCTCTCGTTGCTTCTTCTCAAAGCTTTCCTGATTTCTAAGCTTCTTCTTAGCTAAGGCATCCTCCTGTCTCATCTTTTCTGCGAAAACTGTCTGTGAAGCTTTCAAACCTGATGTTTCTGTCAAACCTGCAATACTTGATTGAAAACCAGCCTTACTATCTTTTGCAGCTTGACGTTTGTTCTGCTCACGTATCTTTGCATCTTCTCTGCGTAGTTTATCTGCCAGTTTAGTTCTTGATGCAATCAGTTCTTTCTCTTGTCGTCTACTGGCTTTTACCATTGAAGCTGTTGGAGCATCACCTAACTCTTTACCAAGTTTTTGTGCATCCTTTTTTAGTTTTCTCCATGAAGGTAAGTGATTACGCCAACTCACTTCATTTACAAATTTGTGGAGTTTTCTAGCCATTTGCACCTCTATTATTGAATTCTTTAATCACTTGTTCGTTTGATTTCTGCTTTTGGAGGTCAGTTATTCCGTTGTCGTTGTAGAACTCCCACACTTGTTCGCTCATCGATTTCTTTGTTTCGCTCTGTGATTTTGCACTAGAGTCGCTTTGAGAAGTTTTAGACTGTGCATCAATAGATTTAGAGGTGTCTGCAAACTGCAAAAGTGTTGAACGGGTATAACTGACGTTTCTTATGTGTTCGAGGTTTACACTGTATTCCATAGACCCAGTGGTTCCGTGTTGCCTTGGCTGATATGACACAATCACATATGAGTCCAAATTAAAAAATTCGTTCACGATCGTAAGCTTGGAACTGTTGTTGAACCACTTAAGTAGAATTTCGTGTGCATTAGTTGGGCGTTGTGAGTTATCAGTACCACTTATTAGATTACCGTTAAAATCTTTAATGGGGTTCTGGCTAATATAGAACGTCATATTTAAAGTCGGGTTTTGACGAATAACATGATTTGCGATAACGCTTTTATCTGAAATTGGGTATTTACTTGCATTAGCATTCCAAGTTGGAACGAGTTCTGTGAATGCATCGGCGTAGAAACGCCCTTGTTTGTCGTCCATTAGATACGTAGGGACAATCATTTTTATTTATCCTTATTTATTTTCGTAGTTCTTTATCAATTAGCCTTTTTAAATACTGCAAAAGCTTTCTATACTCATCTTCTTTTGTTTTTGGTTGCTTTGTACCAAAGAAGGTATTAAAGAGTGCAATTATTAAGAAGGGGATAAGGAACAAAAAGGAAGGGTGTAAGTTATTTAATAGATCCATAGGCATTTTATTAGCCCCTCAGTTAAAAAGGGGCATTTATCATTTTATTTGTTATATTCGATACTCTTGTAATCGAGAGTTTCAGCTTTAGATTCATGAACCCAAAGTTTACGCTGCTTACCATCTGCTAAATATTTTCGGATGGATACAAATTTAAGATAATTTAAAACTTTTTCAATATCTTTATTCGCAGCATCACCACACATTGCTTGTACATCTTCAAAGAACCAATAATCTTTTGATTCAATCTCATCAAAGTATTGTGAGAAATTAACATACATATCATTTAGGCTATTAGCTTCACTAGCGGCTAATTCAGCAATAGCTTTATCATAAGCTGCTTTCTGTTCAGAATGCTTGTTTTTAGCCCATTCTTGAGCTTTGACAACATCCATTTTTTCTTTACGTTCGATTTCGTTGAGTTCATCTAGAATTAATACAACTTGTTCTTTGATAGTTTTAATATCTTCCTCAATCAAGCAATCAGGCTTCTTCATGATAAGCTTATTAACACTCAATTGATGGAATAAATTGTGTTCTTGACTAGAGACTGTTTTATATCCTTCTTTCAACAATTCATCATGAGTCACTAAAAGGTGTTGCAAACCTTCTCGGATAAATTCATGGTGATATGCACACAGTTTATTCTCTTTTACAAGGTTGCTACCACTTAAAAGGTATGTAATTTCATCCTTACGTGAACTAAATGCTTTAGGTGCGGACGTGGAGATATAAGGAAGGTTATAAGAGGCTAGGTTGAAATTAACCACCTTATCAACACGTTCCTGATCAATTTGTTCTGGTTTAGTCACTTGAGTGCGATAATATTCTTTGATAAGTTCTTCAACAGTTTGGATATTTGGTAAGGTGTCGGTTGCAATGCTCATTTATTGTTATCCTTATTTTGTTTTTTAATTAGGGATTGGAGAGTACGGAGTTTCTGTAAAACTAGTTTGGTTTCTTCTGCCATATTACAAACCTCGTTTCTCTTTAGCTCTACGAACTGCCGCTTCAAGTTTAAGTTTGTGTTCTAATTTCTCTTGCTCGTAACTTAGTTCTTGTTCTGGTTCACTCTTAACTACAGGCTTTGAAACACTCGCTAATGCGGTAGCTTTGGCTTTATCAAAAGCAGGGGTATTGCTATTACTTGCGGTTGCTTTGGCGGTTGGTGTAGGTTTATGGCTGTATACGCTATTACCATGCATGTATGTTAGAAACTCTTCTTGAGTCAGCAATTTATCGACAAGTTTCAAGCTTAATGCTTTATCAGCACTGTAAACTTTTGCTTGAGTATCAATGACCTGTTGCTTACTAAGTGGACGATAGTTAGCTACATGTTCAACAAATTTGGTGTAAGTTTCGTTTACTGATTCTTGTAAGTCGTCTAAAAACTCTTGTTTAAAGCTACCGTCGGCTGCATAAGGGATTTTATTATTTCCAGCGTATACGAAGCTACGTGAAATACCTTGCTGTTCTAGTGCTTTACTGTCGTTTTGCAATTTTATAACCACACCCACCGATCCAATGCTGTAGCTCTCTGGGTCTGCAATAACATCATGTGATGTTGAGGCTAGGGCGTATGCGGCGCTACAGGCTTCACCATCAATCCAAGCAGTTAACTTAATACCGTTAGCGTCAGCGATTTTTCGTAGTTGTTTGGCACAGTAGAAGCAGTTAAAAGCTTCGCCACCACCGGAGCTAATATTCAAAACTACCTTTTTCTTACCTGAATCAGCTAGGCTTTGCATGTTGGCAATTAGATCACTGTAGTTAGTTCCACCACATAACGCTTGGAAATTTGTTGGTCTGGCGGTGAGGACTCCAGAAACGTCCAATACACCAAAACCTTGCTGTTCTAGTTTATCTTTTAATGGGTTTGGTGAACTCAATGCTTCACCAGATAGTGCTAGTTGGCGCGCCTCTTTGTTTTCGATAACCTCTGCGATTGTTTCAAAAAAGTTTAGGCTGCAAAGTTGAGGTTTTTGTAAAACTGCTTTACTTAAGTAATTCATGATATTCCTTATTATAGTTTTATGATTTTATAGATTCCGGAGATATTGAGAGGTTTGCCAGTTTTGCAATATAGATAGAATGTAGACTTGCTGACTTCAAGGTTGTCTTTAATCCTCTTATATAAGTCATGTAAGCATTGAATTATTTTCTCTGTTCCATCTGAAAAATAAATTTTATATGTACCAACTAGAGTTTCTTTAAAGTTTTCACTTTGGGATTTAATGCTACAGTTCTCTTTACAATAATCGCCAACATCCCCGAAACGACAAACGGAGACTACTTCTTTTTTACGCCTTTCAAAGTATTTATGGTTTAATAGAAATTCATAAAATTCGACAATTTCAAACTTATTCCTTACATCTCTGTAATTAGGGTGATTCTTGCATCTCCCCGTAATCCCGTAATAAATTTCTAGAGTTTTGTTTAGTTCTTGATCAGAAATGTTCGGATAAGACTCTAATAACGTTTTCTTATTATTCCTTTTCATCATATTGTTTCTCTATTATTATTCTATGTTGCTGCTATTGAACTGGGGGGGTTAAAGATCTATTGATTTTATTTTTCTAGAAGCTTGATACATTTTTAAAGCGGCATCGATAATTTCAAATTGCTCTTCATCCTCATATAGATTTCTAGCTCTCAATCGCATGATATATACATTTTTAATGCTACGACTTCCGGTTATCAATTCATTTAATAGTTCTTCAGGTGAACTATATAAAATCCGTTTTCTAGGCATGGGTTGACCTCCATTGTTAAATTGGATTAGGTTTAAATTAAGTGAGAGTATAAGATTGTTAATTCACTGTGGAAGTGATTAGAAGGTATAGAGTAATTGTAAACTTTTTGACTACAATTAAATGGTGCAAAACCTCAACTTTATATTAGATAGAGGAAAGGAGGAGCCTCATCACTAATAAAATAAGTTGAGTAAAACGCTTGGAGTAACGTTTTTAGCATTGCAACACTAGAGATAACAAAGGAAAATTTTATCGAAAACATAGGAAGGATGTCGAATAAAAATATAGAACTCTTTTAAATCACTCTATACAACTATTATATCAAAAATATATTTATTTGTATAGTAAATACATTAAAATAATATAGACTATTACTTATTTTTGTGTTAGCTGATTATGAGTTTCTTGAATTAAAATACATAGTTCAGCATGGGGTATCTTAGTATTATAAAACCAATCGTAAACGGTAGGTTGTTTTTTACAGTTTATAACATTCTTCATATATGGAATTAATCGGTTTACTTCGGTTAAAGTTGTCATGTGTTTATCTACACTTGCGCCAGCGTCGAAGTCTTTGAGCATCTTAATGAACCTTGCACTCAGTGTCTTAACGGGTTTTTGTCTCTTAGGAGGTGATAAAGAACGTTCTAACCAGTTATTCAAATAAGGCATTCGCGCCTTTTCAGGTTTGCTTTTATAAGCGTTGAAACCTACATCTAAAAGAACGGTTTTGCATGTCTGTGAGTGTTTTAGGTAAGCTTGAAACCTCATCTTAGAAACTGATAATCCACCACCCATAGGTATCAATTGAGGGCTTTGCTCGATGACATAATCAGTGTTAGCTAGGACACAAGCTAAATCTTGTTTGTAGATTGGTAGCCATTCATCAACCAGTGCATTAAGTTTTACCTGTTTCTTTGGCTCTAGTTTTGAAAGGAGCATTTCGTACTTTTTGTGTAAGTCTTCCATTTCACACCAACCTTGCATAGTTAAAACGGCGGCGAAATTGCTTCAGCTTTCTAATTCGGTATTTCTTCACGTTATGATTTCCTTATTGTTATTACCTCCCCATACAAAGGTGTGAACGTGTCTACAAGCTATTCAGCATGTATACGAGAGGTTTTGTATTCGGTTGTATTTAGAGAGAGGGGTTAGGTTGGGTTAGGTTGCCTTATGAGTTTGGTAAAACTCGTACAACTCGATATCTAATCGATCTGTCACTTCTTCAATGTCTTTATAAAACTCCCTAGCTATTAATTTGCCAATCACACTAGGGTATCTTATCAACAAGGCTAGAAAGTCATCTGAATCCAGTTGGTCATATACAAAAACGTCATTCTGTTTTGATGTTGGAACTTTAAATTCGTTGTCATTCAAATCTAACCACTGATCTTCATATAGCTCGATAATCTCCTTTGTTTCCTTAGTGGAAATAGGTAACTCAGTGAGCATTAGTTCAACCGAACTATTTACAAAAATCTCCTCGATCTTGTGATCTTGGCGAGTAATAAAAATGGTGTCATAACCTTGCTCTGGCTTTAATACCGTGAAAGTGTTCATATCATTGTTTCCTCTTGTTTGGAGTGATACATACAAGTAGCCCTACATTGTGCTTCATTCAAGCATGTATCAGGTTTGTTTTAGTGTTGTTTGGATTAGCCTGTAGAGGCTGAATAAGGTGTTAGCGTTGCGCTAAAAGGGGATTGGTTAGAATGGGATTACGGATTCGTGTTCGGGACAATCACGGTTTAAGCAGTACCCGAGATCATCTAAATTGTCACCACAAACTTCACAGATTAGCTTTTTACGTATAGCTTCTACGGTTGTTTGATCTGGTGAGTAGTCATCCCAAAAATGTGTATGTAACACTGTGAGCCAACGTTTTGTGTCTACTCGGTTAAGTTCACCTCTCGCCAGTGGTGCAGCAAACCAACCAACTCCTTTAGATTCAACATCTATATCTGAAACATCGACATTTCCGATCAGGCTGACCAGCTTGGACTTGTCACCTTTCGGTGCTGTTACTTCTGTTGATGTTTCAACAATCTTTGTTGTTGCTTCTGCTTCTTCAACAGGTGCCAGGTGTTTTACTGGTTCGGGTTTTCCATCACTAGACTGAACAAAACTATATACTGCTACGTCCTCTCGTTCTTCTGTTTCTTCATCCACCATTAAACACTGTTTGTAACTTGCTAACTCTGCAGCACACATATAGTAAGTAGGGCATGGATCGTTAGTTGTAGTGTTTATATCATCGACAAATCCGAAATTTGCATCTGTTTCGTCGTCATAACCATCTGGTTCCGTAAGAGCAAACATATAACATTCGACGTGTGGGTGTTCGGTGAAGTATGATTCTGTTCCGTAACAAGGTTGCTTTCTGTCTTCTTCTCGTTGTTTCTGTTCTTCTAATCGTTCAGCTTTAGCCTCATTACGTTGCTCGGTTGCTTCTGGTGTATCGAAAGTAGCGAGGGCTGGGTTAATCACATCATAATCTCTCAACACATTATCAAGCTTACGGATTGACTTCTTACCAGCATTTTTTATCGAACCTTTAGAAGTTGTTGCCACATCAAGCAAACCAATCTGCATTAGCTTTTTTATACGTGCTCTGTTACTTCCACTAGAACGATATGAACTACCAGTAACAGCAGTGCAAATCCTGTCTAGGCTTTCGAAGTAGGGAGAATGTTTAACGTTCTTGAAGTAGGCTTCACGTTGAGTAATAAAGGTAATGATCTTGAAGTCCACACCATCAAAAGGAATGATCTCTCCTGTCTTTTTATTCTTAAATCCAGTTGCCAGCGTATATCTAGCATCAATCTGAACAAATCCAATATTCTTGTTATAGTCGTTTACCATTGTGTGTATTCTCCTTTGCCTCCACTTGGGCACTTGTTTCAGAAAGTTGACGTTGTAATTGCTGCATTAGCTCGATTGTTAATTGAGTCGGGCTGAGTCCTGTCTGATCTGCCAAATCACCAACCAATTTGTCGTATGGGTGTTTGAGTTGAATTTTCATTTTTAGATTTCCTCTTTAATATTCTGGTTGAACTCTTCGAGCAGTCGAAACATGCTGACAGCTAGAGCAAAGTAAAAAGCTTCTTCGTGCTTACCTTCTTTATTTCGAACATATTTACGTTGACTAACATTAGATGGAGTGGTGTCACCATTCATTAACCGCCGAAGTTGTAACTGAGTAATAAGCGGTAGGGTAGTTAAGTTGATTTCATCTGGTAGTGTGTATGTCATATTAAAAATCCTTATATTGCAGATACGAGAAAACCACCAACGTGTGGTTCTGAACAAGTTCAGCACGTAGTGTGTAAATTAGATTGTGAGGTGGTAAGGTGATCGGGGACGATCTGGATGCTAGAGTAGTAAACTGAATTACTATTCTTATATAATAACACTAAATGAGAATGATTGTCAACAAATATTTGTGATGAATGTCGCTTTTTAAGTTATTTGAGTTGACTTTTGTTTATATCTATACTTACCAATCTACCATTTAAAAATAGTTTGTCAAGCGAGGGTGGGTAAGTTGTTGAAATCACTGGCAACGCTGTTTTATAGCGTTTCCGAATATATCAACCACGGACAACGATTTCCGACAACAATGTCGAAAAGTCCATCCCATCTTGACGGATTTTTGGTAACACTTCTTCACATACCCAATCTTGGAATTTTTCAGCATCAGGCTTATTAGAACGCATGATTAGGCGGTAAATATCGAACTCCTCAATCCATACTTTCTTACTGATAACTTCATTATGTGTGTAACCCTTCTGCATTAAAGCTTGATAAGGAGTAATATTGGCACCTAAGTCCTTGAATTCTGTGGACTGTCTGTTATATAGATTGTCCGATTTATCTTTCTCTAAATCTAGGTAAGATTTTTTAATCCCATGCTTACATAAGTTTTTAACTGCCTGTGTTGTATTCTCATAACCTAAGATCGTAGCAATTGTTTCAGCCTTAAAGTAAGGAACAACCTTCCCCTTATGATTCTCCCACATAATTGTTTCAATGTTCATACCATCGTAATCAAAAATCTGCATTTCTTTGTTCATATATTATTTCTCCTTATTTAATTTCAATAATTTCACAATTGTTTGTTAGAGATGATACAAATGAATCTACTTCATCCTCGTATACATCAATCTCTTTTGTTTCCCACACTTCTTTCTTGAACACCCACCAACCTTTTGAAGATACAAGTTCTTTGTATTTGATCGTCTTTGTTGGTGTTGGTAGGAATTCTACAAGGGGCAAAAACCAGTCCGTATTTCTGCCTAAATCTAGGCAATTCTAAAAGTTAACGTCGTTTTGAAACTGCCTAAAATCAGGCAGATTTATCCTACCAATAAGTAAAAGTGCCTAAATTTAGGCAATCTTAACCTCAAAACTGCCCGCTAGAGGTCACCTATGTTATATATACAGATAATACTAAGTCAGATCAGAGACTCGTAAACTCGTCAAACCAATATATGTCAGATCTTCACTACGTTCATAGACTCATTACATTCGTCCTAAACACCATATGTTAGATCTCGTTCGCTGTGCTCACTCAAGACTCACCATGTTCGTCTAACCAACACAGTAATATTTGTATTAACAATATTAATATATAGATATGTAAGATCAGAGACTCACTGTGTTCGTCTGCCCTAAAGGGCTTACTAATATGTTATATAGAAGAGACTCGTAACCTCGTCCTCAACGCTACGCTTATGTGTTTTCTATGTTCACTGTGTTCACTAAGAAAAGAAACCCTGTGTTGTCTTTAAGCTCCGCTTACACATGTTGTGTGTTTATCACTTCGTGATAGTGAATGTGTTTTATAGCTCCGCTATCTATGTATATGTAAGATTCACGATACAACCCACCTGTAAAGCTCATAGACAAGCTATTTCACTTTCCATGTGTGATGTGTTCATCTAACCCCTAAAGGGGCTGTGTGTTGCTTTCATAAATCTTGTGTTATTCAAAGAGTTCGCAGTGTCGTAATCCAACACATTGCTATACTTAACCTCATGATACTTTTAACTCTGTTCAACGCTGAGACATCACCATGAAACGATTATTACTAGCTGCTATGTGCTTACTTACGGCTACAGGACAAGCAGAAACCATCTGTAAAACCGATGCGATAGGAATAACACGTTGTAAGGACTCCAATGGGGTAGTGATGGATCAATCTGTAAGAAAGATCCTCACGGTGCTGTAAGGTGCAAAAATTGAAGGTGTTATGGTTGAACTGCTTTCAAGGGCTCTCATTTATCTTGTGGAGAGTAATCAATCAATGGTGAGAGTTGAACACAGACACCGCCTTGATCAATCTGGTATTTAAAACCAGCTTGAACATTTGCTTTATTTAGCCACTTTATCACTCGATCGCCTAGTTGCTTTTCTGTTGGGCTATATAATCCAAAAGAGGCTGGTAGAATGATTATGTTTTCATATGATTCAAATAACCTATTTCTTCCATCTAATTCTGGTCTGTAAGTAAACTCTGTTTTAAAGTACTCAGTGAGTAACTTCGTCAATAAATTATTAATCTGATTATTATCCAGCATGTTTTATAGACTCCTTTTTATGACACTAATTGTATATTAGAACACCCAGTAAGTTTAATCAGTACATCGCTCACAAAGAAGGATCAACATATTTACAGTTCTATTCATAGGTAGTAAGCAGTACAGATAATTGATTCAGATTTATAGAAGGTTTGTTTAGCAAACCCCTCTATCCATTCTTACCCCCACAGATTAAAACTTTTCATAAATGGTAATCAATTTACCAAAAATGCAACATTCGATACTGAATAATAATTCAATCAATGAATATAGACCATGTGTGCAATATAAATGAAAATACTCAGATATTAAGTCGATTTTGGGCACTGGATGTGTGAGTGTGGGGTAATTGGTGTGCAAATGCTTCTATGCGACTCAGACAAGCGTTTTAGCGGTGAATTAATATAGTTGGGTTAATATTGATTAGGACGTTCTGAGAGGCTTTGAGGAGTTATTACAGGGAGGTAGAACAAGTTCTAGCAGACAATAAAAAACCGCCATGATAGGCGGCTTGATTGGGAGGAGGTATTTAAGTAATCAGTAGATTTCTACTAGCTTCAAAGCGTTATTAATATCTTCTTGTTCAATACCAATATAACGCAATGTCTCGGAGCTTGAACGGTGCTGCAATATACGCTGAACCATAGCGATATCACCAGTTAAGTTATAGTAGTTGTAACCCCATGTTTTACGGAATGAATGAGTACCAATGTGCACACCTACAATTAAACTTACTTCTTGAAGAACCTTAGCTATTTGTTGTCTAGAAATAGGCTTGTCAGCACCTCCAGAACGGTTTGAATCACTAGTGAATAGGAACGTGTGACCTTTACCTTTCGCAACGTCTACACGCTTTTTGAGTAGTTTCTGCAAGGTATCAGTCATTTGAAAGGTATCACTCTTACCTGTCTTAGATGCCTTAAACTTAACGGTGTTACGCTGTACGTCTACATCATCTACCTTTAGACCTAGAATGTCACTGATACGTAAAGGTAGGTTGAAACCCACTTTGATCACATCAATCACAACTTCACTGTAGTTCTTCCCAGCAAAACTGATCACTTTCTTAACTACATTCTTATCTTTAATCGCTTGTACTGTTTCCATCTTAATAATCCTCCCATAGGTTACTTATAAGTAAACATAGTACATTTGTGTCAATTAGAAAAGAGGTTTGTAGATATGAATTTAAAGAAGACAAGCACTGGTAAGGGATCTCTAATTGACACAATCTGTTTCTGTCAATTAGAAATGAGAATGCCTCTCATGTATCACCACTATCATTTGTTACTTAAATGATTCTTAAAATGTCCACAGAAAAGGGTAGTGATTGGTGAGATAAATAGAGTGTCTTCTGTATGCAGGTAAGGTGCATAAATATTTCTACATTTCTACGATTTTCACATCTGGGCGTGTGTGCCGTGCTCAGTGACTCGATCTCTCAATTTTGAACTTCAAAACCTTAGTTTATAATACTTTCCTGTAACAAAGGATATTTTAGATATAAATGAAACACCCATTCATTTATATGTTTATGTGTAACAAAAATTTTTATATATTATAAATATTTCGCTAATCATGATATAATTGTTACATGCTATTATGTAAGGTGTTAGATATTTTTATAGATATTCCACACTTTTAAGCAGCACAAAATCACCTCGATATTTCATTTTAAAAATCATCATAAATTTACGCTTATTTTATTCAGTTTTTACTAAATTTAATTCAACCATATTATGGTAAGTTATTGATTTATAGATAAGCAGTACACCTTTATTATAACATTCAGGACTCTTACTCATGAACCGAAATCAAAAGATTTTGTATGTTCAAGGGGAGATCTTAAGCCTAAATTCCAGTCTATTAAGCAATACAAAAATTTCACCAGAAATTAAGCATGTAATATACCTATTAGGTTTAAATCTACCTTATTCATACATTGAAGAAACAACTGGATTTAAACAATCCTACCTAAGAAAAATTAAATCTGTACACAAACAGGTTGTTGATTGCTTACAAGAAGAAACAGCCAATCTTTACAGTATTAACGGCATTAACTAATAAGGATAATAATAATGAATAGTAAGCCTTTACCCGTTGTAACAAACATCGGAAACCGTCACTCTTTACAAAACCACCTCGATACACTTCTTGATGTAGCATCGGCACAGGATAAGAACCTGCAAGCCATTAATAAAGCTTATAGCGGATTAATCAAATCTCTTATTTCCGCCGCCCAAGGAAAAGAAGAAATCAATAAATCACAGTTAGATTGCATCAAGATCTTACTAGCCGAACATAAGCACCTTAACAAAGTGGTAGCGGATATTGAGGAGTTGATTAAAAAGGTTCGTATCTACCAAGATGAAGAGGCTAAACACACTCCAAGTAAATCTGCTTCAAAACAAAAAATTTCACTCCCTAAAATTCCACTAGATACACCAATGTACGGAGGCGAAAAATAATGCACGTTAATTACTTCGGTGTTCATGCAGAACTTTGTCACAGCTTACTATCTGTATGGGGATATGATGAAGAAACCCTTAATCAGCATCATATCTACCTACCACTGATTACGTTATCCTCACCAGAAACGAAAGCTACGCTATGGCGGTCGATTCTGCAGCATCAAGAGGTATTACAAGTCGTTCTAATCAACAATGAAGATTACGGTGTTAAATACCTTTTATACGTCCTTCAAGAGTTCTGTACAGCTTGTAGCGATAAAGTAGGGTGTTTATATGATGATGTAGAAGAAGGGACGTTACAAGCCGCTTGGGAACATGTGGAACAGCATGTGATCCCCTCTTTGGGTGATGAGAAATGTGTTATTACGTTTGGTGCAGTGTAATATCCTTGCTCTTACTACTGAAGTGTCACAACCCAGTTACCACCTTTATCTTCAATTTCATATTCATAGTAAAAGTTGTTACACACCACCGTAAACCCTCTAGATAATATCATTTCTCTAATTGCTGAAATTGAGTCACATTTGTAACCAGTAAGTTGAATCATACGCACCATTTGTGGGATTACTTCTGGGTGCTCTTCAACTCCTTTTGGTAGGTTCACTCCAGATTCAAGCAGGTTCATTGAGTTATTATATGTCGTCCTTGCTGGTTTGCGCTCGGTCTCTGCTTGCTGAACAATCACTATTTCTCTTTGCTTTTTCTCGAATTGATTAATTCTACTTTGTAGTAGGGTTTTAGAGCTATTAACCTGACTCAGAACGTTTTTATACCTATCTTGCTTCAGGCAAAATGTGTCCATACTTGGAGATAGATATTTAAATTTTGAAACTTCTTTTAATTGATCAAGTTCAGAATCTAGGTCTAACAGTGATTTAGTTAGCGTCACGCCCTTCAAATCATTATCTTTAACTTTTTGGTAATTTTGGTCACAGAAAGATAGACGTTCACTCTGTTGTTTTTCTATTGAAGCCAATAGAGCAGCGTTACTTTGTTCTATTGACTCCAATTCCTGTTGATGTTGTTCGAGTTTTATTCGAGCATACTCATCACTAAAAAAGTTCAATTGCGGTTTGTATTTGCTGATTTCCCCTTTAAATTCTTTACAAAGTTCTGCAATTTGATCGTTATTGAATGGATTCTCGATGCAACGAGTAGAACCAATAGACTTTAAGTTATTGATTGTATCTTTTAATGCAGTTCTACACTCAATCTGAAGATTACCTGATCTAACTTGTCCAAAACTATCTTGATATTCTTTCATTATATGAGGTTCATTTCCGCTAAACACCGAACAGAAGTTATCTACACTTGACTTAATCATTCTTCCCTGTGCATTGAGCGAAACAATTACTTCTCCTCCAGAATTGAACTCGTATGGTAAGTATGAATTAGCCGCTTCCAAGCTGGCGGAAGCTACCATAAGTGATATTAAATAGTATTTACGCATTTATTGATAACCTAGTAGTGTTCGTACTTAACCTTAGTATCAATGTGAACTAACGTAAATATTCCATCTTTACAAAGTGTTGGGTATGTCACTTACTCATTTAAAGCGTTTATAAGGGCGTGAGGTTAAACGCTTTCAGTTATGGTTTCCCTATATCAAAATCTAACCTCTCTATTACTTCCTGTAACAACCTAGGCTTGTAGTCCTTACCATATCGACCATATGTCATTGTTTCATCTGTATGACCCAACAGGTAAGAAGCTGGACTATATTCAACACCCAACTGTTTGAACTCATTGGCTACAGTGTGTCGGAAAGAGTGGAATGTCTTTTTGTAACGTTCATTCTTGTTTAGAACTTTATCACGCTGAATACTGAACCACTTAGAAGGGTATTTACCGTAACCATCTTCTGGTAAGTATTTGAGAGTAGGGAACACTAGCCCTAAAGGTAAGCTTTTAACGTAGTCGATAAACCCTAACTTAATTAGTTTACTGTGTATCGGGATATTCCTAAATGCAGCTTTGGTTTTGAGCTTTTGATCCGGTCTATCTGCATTGATGGAGATACACCAAACTCCATCTATTTGCTTGATGTTGTCGGTATATAATTGACACAACTCATTAATTCTAGCTCCCGTGTACAAACCTAGTAGTGGTATCCAATAGTGCCAAGCTTCTTTGGGGGTCGTTTTGTATGGTTCTATAGTGAATAACTTTTTAATGTCTGAACGTGTGAAAACTTTCCTTTCTTCACTTGCTTTGATTTCTTTACGTACTTGCAACTTAGTAAACGGGTTTTTATCTGATTTTTCATTCAAAACCAACCAGTCAAAGAAACCGCTAACCACCTTCAACGTGTCGTTAATCGTATGAATACCGATAGGTTTATCACCAAAAGCAATAATTTGTTTAATCGGTTTCCCTTTGTAACGTGGGTTGTTGTTGATATTGGGCGGTAGCTGCACAAGTTGGTGTTTAAATGATAAGGCATCATCACGGGTGAATGAGTTAATCCCTTTATCTTTAACAATGCGTAGTAGTAGTTCAAGTCTAGACCGATACCGAGCTAGGGCTTTTGGAGATACCCTATCTACTGTTTTAGCTGTCATAAATAATTCTATGCATTCGGAGAGTTTCGGCTCTTTCTTCTTTGCTTGCTGCTGAAGCTTAACTTGGGGTCGTTCGGCTATAAATTGATTAGTTACAACAGGAGTCTGTGACAATGTTATGTATTGGAGTTGAAAGAATTCTCTATCGTAATTTGCAGTATGTTTCGTTGCTAGTATTACAGCCTCACGAGGGTTGGTTGTATGAAGAGAAAACCGTACAACTTTAGCATTTTGATAGTGATGTTGAAGGTGGGAGGGGATTCGCCTCTGATAGTAAAAGGTGTTGTTTCGTTTGGTGAGATGTCTCATTTAAATGTACCCCAAAATGTGGGTAACATCTAAGAAAGTTAATAATATCAGATAGGTAACTCTAGAAATTTAAATCTCCAGAGGTTCCTCCAACTACAGTCTCCGCTACCTAGGTAGCACCTGAAATAGTTAATTCTTCGGCGAGTTATGCTAATCAAATGTTAAAATTTGATTAATAACCACTCTCCTGCAGTCTTCATCGGAACAATTACTCAATTAAATGAGTAAAGGTTAGTTAATGATGCTGGTCATCATTAACGTGTGAACTCTATCATGTTTTTGGTCCATTTCAACACCCTATGTCAATTTATTTTCAATGAAATAACCTCATCTATTTTCATGAAGGTATGTTTGCCAATCTTTTTGTGCGAGTCACGGCATAAATAAAATTTATTGGGTTAGGGAATGGAACCCAAAAACACTTCAGAACGATAAATGTGTTTCGATCGTTACGACATAAGTTATTCAATTAAGAACACAAAATTGATTAAAATCGGAGCACTTATTTTAAAATCTACGCTAAGTTGACCTTATGGTACGTATAAATGGGTTACAATGAATCTTTGTGAAACAGTCTACGGACCTAGGCAGTTTTTCATGAGTGGACAAGGAGGCGGTATGACCAGATTATTAGCCATTGCGGTGTTGATTGCAGTAGCATTTGTGCTGTTTCGTTATCGAACCAATGAAAAAGTCCAAAAAGCGACCGTTATAACATTAATTGGCGCATTTCTGATTTATACAGCATCAATTATGTTTGCGGAATTGATCCGCTAGCAAAGTAAAAGAGTCCTTGGAGTAGTATACGGTGAGTTCTCAGAACAAAATGGAAGAGCAAGACGACGTAGTTGTCATTGAAGAGCGTGACAAACGTACGCATATCTATATCGCAATCGCTGCGGTGTTAGGCTTGGCATTTGGTGGCCTTGTTGGATCGGTTGTCACTGCGAACAAGTGGGAATCGACTTACCACGTATTAGAAGAAAAGTATCAAGCACTAACGCAAGATAGAACCCAGTTGGCATCTCAAGTAAAAGTGCGTGAAGAGGCGCTCGACCAAGAAATACAAAACCAAGTTAGTGAGTTACTCGCCGCGAAAGATGAAGCTCATCAGAAAGCACTTAAGAAGTTGCAAAAGCAATTGACTGAGGTCGAGAAGGTCAACTTGTCACTAGAGTCTCAATTGAAGCAGCAGGCAGATAAGATCAACACGACGAAGTCAGAAAATGAGAAGTTGAGTCGTCAAGCGGATATGCAAGCGACTATGTTTGAGCGGTCCCGCGAAGTATTCCAGAAAGAGCTAAAAATTTCGCAAGAATTAGAGTCTCTCGAGAAAGAACGGTCAAAATTATTACCTAAGATTGAGAAACTCAAGAAAGAGTGTGACGTATTTTTAGAAGGCAAATCTTGGGACGTGAAGTCGGACGCGTGTGATAAACATGATGAAGCTAATTCACGACTAAGTCAGGTCGATCAAATGATTGAAGTCTATAAAATGGACCTCAAACAAATCAAAGCAATAACGGAAGATATCGGCCTTTAAGTCTTTTGTATCCGATTTTTGAAAAGCAAAAGGAGCTCTTTAAGAGCTCCTTTTTCGTTGTTAGCTATGACTTTTAGCCTATCGCGTATATTAGATTCGTGAGGCGTCATAGCCTGAGGCGAGCAGGAGTTCTCGTTCGTGTTTAATCAGCTGAGCTCGATCTTCAATTAGTTCATTGAGTGCTTGAGATGGCTTACCTGCTAATGCTTTGAACGAAGCAAAAGATTCCGCGGTGTCGATTTTATCAATCATCTGACTGATGACATTACGAGCCTTACACGGGTTACTCGTCGTTGTAAAGTATTCTACTTGCTTTGCTGCCGATTTCATCTCAGTTAATAGCTCAAGCGGGCTACTTTCTTTGGCTACTGCCATGTAGTTATCCAGCACGCGCTTTGCATAAAGCAGTTCTTTGAGGGGGATATCTCTTCCGCTCTCGATTAGGGATTCGCTAAGGATCATACTTGAGCTCATGGGCATTCCTTCTTATTACTACGCCGCTTTTGATGTTTCCTTGAGTCTAATTTATTGAAGTCACATTGGGAATGGGTAAAAAGCATTTTTAACGCATTTTTATTCATTTATGAAAACACGAATGCGATGCTTATCTGGATCGATAGCCATAAAATTTAACCCATACACTGATGTCGCTGGTGGTTGAACAAACTCAACACCTAGGTCTTTCCAGCGCTTGTAAATGCGCTCTAGCATATGACTATTGGGCACTGATAAAGACAACTCGGTACCACCACCTCGAATGCCGCTGTAGGGTGAAAGATTATCTCTTTGCTTGAGTGTCAACGTTAAGCCTTCGGTCAGTGGAATAGCGGCGAAGGTTGGAGACAACTGCGTGACTTTGCGTTCGAACAGTTTCGAATAAAAAACTTGGCTTATGTGGATGTCCTCAACGTAGAGAACGAATGAATTGATAGTCAGCATGGTTTGTTCCTTAATCAATTAGAAATAGTAGGGGCAATCTAACGGAAAGGAACGACAGGAGTTGTCAGTAGCACATTCTCGAAGGTAAGTGAAAGAATAAGAAAAAGGAGCCGTTTAGCTCCTTTTTATCAGCGGAATCATTGGTATTAATGAGTGTGTTTGGAAGAATACCAGTTGTTTTGATAAGCTTTAGATGCAAATAATGCGTTTGCTTTTGCACGCTCGACAATAGACTCGTCCACCTCTAGCGGCTCCATGGTTTGGCCGTTAAAGTCGTACGCCAGGGTCGATACCTTTTCACCAGGTGAAAGCACAACGAGATTGTCGCGCGTTAAATAACCAAAGTTTTTGTCGTATTGCATCATTGCGCGCTCATCTTCGCGAGCTAGTGGCTTCGTTAAATCACGACCAATCATCGGTGTTTTAGCATCTACCCCAATTAGAGATAACAGTGTAGGCGGCATGTCGATGTTGTTTGCTATGCGGTCATCTTTACGTGGTTGAATGCCTTTACCAAGGATCAATGCTGGAATGTGAAAGTGCTTAACTGGAACAAGGTTAGCGCCAGAAACACGTGCATCATGATCTGCAATTACAATGAAAATGGTATCATCCCAATAAGATGACTTTTTCGCCTTTTCAAAGAAAGTGCCCAAAGCGTAATCGGAATATTTAACGGCGTTGTTACGCGTCATATATTCTGAATCGTATGGCTCAATTTTGCCTTTTGGATACTCATAAGGGCTATGATTACTTGACGTAAAAACTAAGCTAAAAAAAGGTTTGTCGCTTTTTGAAAGGCGTTCAAACTCTTCGTTTGCTTTGTTATATAGATCTTCATCACTAACACCCCAAGAGCCAACAAAGCTTGGGTTGTTATAATCGTCTTCTTCTACTATTTGATCAAAACCGTTACCAAAGAAGAAAGTTTTCATGTTGTCAAAGTTGGCTTCACCGCCGTAAATAAATTGCGTGTGATAGCCTTGAGCTTTCAGTAAGTCCGCGATAGTAAAGAAACCCGTTTGGCTTTTACTCAGCTTCACTACAGCGCGAGAGGGAGATGGAGGAAAGCCCGTGGTTACGGCTTCAATTCCACGAACAGAACGAGTACCAGTGGCGTACATTTGTGTGAACTGCCAACCTTCCTTCATGAGTTCATCAAGGTTTGGTGTTAGAGGCAAACCGCCCAAAGCACCGACAAATTGGGCGCCTAAGCTTTCTTGTAGCAAAATCACTAAGTTTTTATGTTTACCCTGGTAAGTCGCGGGGTTACTGTTCATGGTTGGGAGTAATGAAGGGGTGAAGTCGGACTTTGTTGATGAAGTGCGAACTAATTCCAACATCTTTTGAGTGTCCATTTTTCCGTAGAACTGCTCCGCGCTCTTTTCTGACTTCATGCTATTAACCGCAAACAACAATGAGTAAGATGAGTTCAGTGCTAAGTCGTTAAGCAGTGGATCGTTAGAAAAGGCGACCATAGCAGGATTTAGCGGGCGGTGACCTAAAGATGAGCGAGCACCTGCAACCCCAAAAAGAATAACGAAAAGTGCCAATAGTGGTCGCCATTTCCAGTTGACCTGCTGCGCCTTATCGGTCAGTTTCTTACTCCACTTCCAACCTAAAGTGATGGTTAAAACTGTACCTAACGCACCAATAAACAGTTCTAATTTGTAGCCAGTCCAGAGCATACTCAAGACTTCTTTTGGGTAGATTAAATATTCCACAAACAGACGGTTTGGACGTAGGTCGTATTCCTGAATGAATGGCGCTGTTGCTAGCTCCATGTATACAAGCACCCAAAGCCCTAAAACCATCCATATGCGTAATATTCGCTTCCAACACTCTCCCATCTTACCGGTTAATGGCATGAAGGTTGAAAACAGTGCTGGAAGAATAAATAACCAGCAAAGCGTTGCAATATCTACGCGCAAACCTTGGCCTAGGATGTAAATTAAGTCGTTTAGAGAGTCAATACGGTCAATCTGCCAAAAGGCTAGCAAAACTCTTGAAATAGACAGAAATAGAAGCGAAAACAAAGAAAAGGCAGCAATTGGCTGCAAAGGCCCCCACACAGAGCTCTTTGATAAGTTTTTCATATTTATTCGAATAGTTTAATTGTTATGTTGTGTTGTTTTTAGCAAAGCAAGCGTGAAATAAACGTGAATTATAATGTGGGTTTATGGTCGAGTAGTGTAAGTGTTGGTATGTCTATGTAAGGGGGAGGGGCGTTTGTGTAAAAAAAGAGCCAGTTGATAACACCAACTGGCTCTAGAGATTGATAAAGGCATGATTACATTGCGGCTTTCTTCGCTTCTTCGACCCATGCGTCGAACTTTTTCTGGTTCGCTTTGATCCAGCCATTTACATGAGACTCGATGTCCGCTGAGCTGTTCTTACCTTGGCTCATCATCATATTCTGAGCACTAACATCATTGATATTTAGTTTGATGATTTCAAATAGCTTCGCAGCAGCAGGGTTTTTTTCCGTAAACTCTTTATTGGCAACGATGCGCATAGAGTTCATCTCGAAGCCGTAGTTCTTACCGTTCTCTAGTGTCGTATCAATGTCCTCACGCTCACCAGGAAGTGAAGAGAATGGCACTTCTAACCACACAACATCTTTCCCTGGAACTAAAACGCCACTTACCCAGTACGGTGTCCAAGTGTAGTAAAGAATCGGATCGCCTTTTTTGTAACGTGAGATTGTATCAGCGATAATCGCCGCGTAGTTACCTTGGTTGTGTGTTACTGTGTCACGAAGTTTGAAAGCATCCAACTGATGCTCAACAACCATTTCACAACCCCAACCTGGGTTACAACCAGTTAAGTCCGCTTTGCCATCGCCGTTTGCATCGAATAGCTTCGCCAATTTTGGATCTTTTAACTGACCAATGTTAGTGATGTTATATTTTTCCGCGGTTTTCTTATCGATCAAATAACCTTGCGCAGCACCACTTACGTATTGGCCTTTACGGAAGAACTTATCATCACCGCCAGACATCGTGTACTTATCGGCGTGAAGAGGGAACCAACCAACCGCTAAGAAAGTAGCATCACCTTTAGCAATAGAGGTGTAGCCTACGTTGTAGTCCACTTCTTTGGTCGGTTTAACATCGTAACCAAGCTCTTCAAGTGCGCGGTTTACGATCAACGTTTGAAATGTTTCTTCTGCAACGGTTGATTGAACAGGCTGAACAGTGACACCTTCACCCGGTAGTTCACTTGCCACACCATAAGTTGAAAATGCGATAGTACTTAGAGCTCCAACAGAGAGCGCTTTCTTCCATGAATTATTCATTGATGTTTCTCCTAAGTTTTAGATCGTCTTGGTTCGTCTTTGTTTTCAGTTTTAATAGGTATGAAACAGGACCTGTGTGATACCAGCGAAGTTTAGTGTTGCCCGCATTAACCCCTAACACCTGGGTGATACGGTCTAACAAAATCGCAAGAATAACGATGCCTAAGCCACCAACGGCAGCAAGACCCATATCAAGTCGGCCAATACCACGAAGCACCATTTGGCCTAAGCCGCCAACAGCAATCATTGAAGCAATCACTACCATAGAAAGTGACAGCATTAAGGTTTGGTTTACACCTGCCATGATAGTTGGTAACGCCAACGGTAACTGGATGCGATAAAGCATCTGTTTTTTGTTTGCCCCGAAAGAGTGGCCAGCTTCGATAAGCTCTTCAGGTACTTGCTGAATACCCAAAATAGTCAGGCGCACAACGGGAGGCAGGGCGAAAATGATCGTTACTACTACGCCAGGAACGTTACCAATACCAAACAACATAACAATTGGCACAAGGTAAACGAACGCGGGAGTCGTTTGCATTGCATCTAATATTGGCCTAACAAATTTGGCAGCGGTTTGGCTCCTTGCCAACCATATCCCCATTGGTAGCCCTATAAGCAAACAGAAGAAAACGGCGGTTAACACCAGAGCTAGCGTTGTCATCGCTTGTGACCACGCACCAATTAGGCCGATGAAAACAAGGGATACAAGAGTAGAAAAACCAAGTTTTACATTGGAAAACTGCCACGCTAGCAAAAATAAAATGAGTACCATTATAGGCGCAGGTGTAGACACCAAAGCAGTTTCAAACGACGTTAGAATAAAGTCGATTGGAACTCGTATTGCTTGGAAAACAGGTCGACCATGTTCCACCAGCCAGTTCAAACCGGACTCTACCCAGCTATCGAGGGGTAAAACCGCATCTTGGAATGGGTTCATAATATCGAATGGCGCTTGCTCTACAGTTTCTGAGTTGAGCCAATCATTACTTGGTGTGGTCTCTGTACCTTGCGACCAAGGATCATCTTGCGCAGGAGCAGTATTTGACCAGGGATCATTGTTAGTTTGCTCTGAAGACATCGTGTTAATCCTTATCTAGTGTTTGTAGAAGACGTGATTTAGTCACGACACCAAAGTAAGTTCCTTTCTCATCTACGACAGGCACGGCATAAGGAACACCAGCAACCAGACCCAAAATGTCATTAATTGACTGATCAGGCTGAAGAGTAACTTCATCCGGTAATTGAGCACTGGCTAACGAACGGTTTTCTTTATGAGCCAAACGTAGTGAATCAAGAGATACGATGCCGGAATATCGGCTAGATTTATCGACGACAATGCCGTAATCACGGTCGTGATCCATCAGAATCTGCATCGCAGAGCCTGGACCGTCATTTTCCGATTTCTTAAAAACAGCCGCTGGCTTCTTGCGCGCGATATCTTTTGCTGTCAAGACACTTGCGATGTTTACGCCGCGGAAAAACGCTTCGACATAATCATTTGCTGGACTGTGTAATATTTCATCAGGTGTACCAACCTGAACAACCTCACCGTTTTGCATGATGGCGATACGGTCGCCAATGCGCATTGCTTCATCCAAATCATGAGAAATGAAGACAATTGTGCGTTTGTCATCGTTCTGTAGACGAATAAGCTCATCTTGCATCTCAGAACGGATCAATGGGTCTAAAGCGGAAAACGCCTCATCCATTAATAGGATGTCTGGATCACAAGCTAACGCTCTCGCTAAACCAACGCGCTGTTTCATACCTCCGGATAATTCGTCAGGGAAAGATTCTGCATAAGGGTCTAAACCCACTCTTTCTAAGGCGGAAAGGGCACTTTTCTGACGCTCATTAACGTCGATGCCGGCAAGTTCTAAACCAAAGGCGGCATTTTCAATCACCGTCATGTGTGGCATGAGTGCGAAACTTTGAAACACCATTGAGATATTGTTACGACGAACTTCTCGAAGTTCATTTTCGGAGATGTGGGCGATATCTCTTCCTTTGAGATAAACACTACCTTTAGTCGGCTCAATGAGCCGGTTAAGAAGTCGAACAAGGGTGGATTTCCCGGAGCCAGAAAGGCCCATGATTACGAAAATTTCCCCTTCATTTATGGTGAGAGATACATCGTTTACGCCGACTGTTAAACCTGTCTGTTCAAAAATACCGTCTTTATCGACGCCTTTGTCGATAAGCGAGAAGGCTCTCTCTGGGTCTTCTCCAAACACTTTATACAGTCCCTTAACTTCCAGTATGGGATCCATGTTATCTGTCCTTTTTCGTGTGTTTATAACTGTTTAACGATTTGTACTCTAATTAATTTTAGTTCAACTTTCAACGAAAGGGGGTTGGTTAACTAGTTCTGCCGTGCATAGAGAATTCGTTGAGCAAGGTGTGTTCAATTCTTGCTTTTTATATTTAAAACAATTGCTTGTGATGTGTTTTTATCCACCATAACGTTGCCCTGACGTAGGGTTGAATTTATTTTGAATTTTTTTGTACATTTCAACTCAACTCGCTTGCATAGATATAAGCTGTGATAGCTTAGAACTCTACATGTAAAAAGGTTAGAGCTCTAATTTTTGGTTAAGGCTTGGTCCTGTGAAATCGGTTAGGTACTGTTATCCTTAGATTTATTTATTGCTTGATTTCACTCAGAGTGATATTTATCGCTGTAGTTTAGGCAACGTATGGAATAAAAAATGGAAGCCGAACAGTTAGAAGTGCTCAATTTCATTAGCCAGTACCCACCTTTTGATGACCTACCTGAAGAGCAGCTTAGAAAAATTGCTCTCAATGCCGAAGTTGCATACTTTCGGCAAGGAACAAAAATCCTTAACTTCGGAGATACGATCCGCGACTTGTATATGGTGAGAAGTGGGGCGGTAGAGATTTATCGACGTAAAGGTGAACTCTATAACAGGATTGATGCTGGTGGACTGTTTGGTCAGATGGGGTTGTTGATGAACAACCGCGTACGGATGCCAGCCAAAGCGATAGAAGACACTCTAGTTTACTGTATTCCGGAAAACATCTTCAATGAACTTTGTGATGAGTTTGAAAACTTTGCGGACTACATGGAACTGGAAGATAGCGCGCGTTTGCGAAGCGCAATATCTAGCCGCTCCGAAAGCAATGACTTTACCACCGCTAAGGCACGTAAAATCTTAGCAAGAGAGCCAGTAACTCTGGAGGCAACGGCTTCAATTCAGGAAGCTGCGATACTAATGGCAGAGGAAAATGTCACCTCTCTGCTCATTATTCGCCCGACAGAGGAGCTCACAGAAGAAGATGATGAACAGCTGCTTGGAATATTGACTGATCGCGATCTTTGCATTCGCGTACTAGCTCAAGGTATTGATACCAATATTCCAGTGAGTGAGGTCATGAGTTATGACGTGGTTTCATTGGATTATAACGCCTATGTGTTTGAGGCCATGTTAACCATGTTGCGTTACAACGTGCATCATTTACCAATTTTAAAAGATAAAAAGCCGATAGGAATTATTGGCATGACGGACATCGTTCGTTACGAATCTCAGAACAGCCTATTGCTAGTGAGCTCTATTTTTCAGCAAACCAGTGTCGAGGATCTCAAGCAGGTTTCTGAACAAGTAAAAGACTGTTTCGTAAGAATGGTCAATGAAGATGCCAACGCGCACATGATTGGTCGAGCCATGTCGGTTATAGGCAGTAGTTTCAAACAACGCCTCGCTGAATTAGCTGAGCAAGAGTTCGGCCCAGCGCCCATTCCTTATTGTTTAGTCGCAATGGGTTCAATGGCGAGGGATGAGCAGCTAATTGTAACGGATCAAGATAACGCCCTTATTCTCGATAACAGTTATGACGTTGAGATTCACGGAGAGTACTTTGAAAAGTTTGCTAAATTTGTTTGTGATGGTTTAGCGGCATGCGGCTATGCTTATTGTACTGGAGACATTATGGCTACCAACCCAGAATGGCGAAAAACTCGTGCAGAATGGGAAGAATGCTTTGGAAACTGGATAGACAATCCAACCCCTGAGAGATTGTTAAATAGTAATATCTTTTTTGATCTCCTCGGTGTGCATGGGCGAGTGAAATGGGCGGAGCAATTAAGCAGCTTTATTGTGAGACGAGCGAAAAGAAATAACCGCTTTCTTGCTTGTATGGCGTATAACGCAATACGTAGGACGCCTCCACTGGGCTTTTTCAAAGACTTTGTGATGGAGAAAGATGGTCGTCATCGCAACTCGATTAACTTGAAGCGAAGGGGGACGGCTCCGTTGGCCGATTTAATACGGGTGCATTCTCTGGCAATCGGTTCGCGATCGCAAAACTCTTTCGACCGTTTAGATGACATTAATGATGCTGGCATTTTACCGAAAGGTCGAGGTTTGGATTTAAGGGATGCGATGGAGCTAATCTACATGGTTCGAATTCGTCACCAAGCCCTTGATATAGAAAATGGAGAAGAGCCAGACAACAATATTGAGCCGGAGAACATGTCTGAATTTGAACGTCGAAACTTAAAAGCAGCATTTCAAATTCTAAGTAACGCTCAGAACTTCATTAAGTTTCGATACCAGAGAAGTAGCAAATAATGTGGTTCTCAAAAAAAGTAGAAAAAGAACAGCCGTTGTTGGATACATCCCAGACGCCAGAGTGGTCAATGTTGTTCAAACAACTAGCTAAAGAAGCGAAAGACGAGAGGCTCAAACGCTACTATTCGACACCGATGGTTAATGGGGAAACACCAATTGAACAAGTGCCATTTGTCTCGGTAGACTTTGAGACAACAGGATTGAACTCGGAAGAGGATGTCATTCTCACGATCGGACTTGTGCCGTTCACTATTGATCGTGTTCAATGTAATGGTTCTGCCCATTGGGTCGTTAACCCAAACAGAGAGTTAAACCACGAGTCTGTCATTATTCACGGTATCACTGACTCTGAGGTTAAAAACGCGCCGCAGCTGTCTCAGATCTTGGGTGAAATATTGGATGCGTTGTCAGGCAAAGTGGTACTTGTTCACTACAAGAACATTGAAAGGCAGTTCTTTAATAACGCCTTGCTAAATAGCATCGGAGAGGGGATACAGTTTCCTGTTGTTGATACGTTAGATATTGAGTATGCGATACAACGCCGTGAATGCAGAGGTTTTATCAATAAGTTGAAAGGCAAGAAACCCGGTTCTGTACGATTAGGGCACGCTCGTGAAAGATATGGCCTCCCTGCTTATCAACCTCACCATGCCCTGACGGATGCGTTAGCAACTGCGGAGCTGTTTCAAGCACAACTGCAGTATCACTTTAATCGAAACATGCCAATATCTTCGGTTTGGCAATAGGCGTTATTTATGGTGAAAACAATAAAATGCAATGAGAGATAGGGGGCTTTAAGATTATGATGGCGGATTGAGTAACCGCTTATAAGAACAATGTTTTATGAACATGTGCTTGGTAGTGATGAAGACGTTTCATTACTCGAACTCCGACGAAAGTAATTTAAACTTGGTCACGTATTTTTAAGGAGATTATCCGTGAGCACCGATAATAACGGTGGCATTCAACGCCCCGATGGAAAAGTAAACGCAATAGATACTGACTATCAAATTGGTCAGGATAACGTTGCGCTAAAGGTAGGCCCATTTGGCCTTGATATTCACAACCGTGTTTTTGCAATTTCTGGCTTAGCAATCGTCATGTTTGTTGTGATAACACTATTATTCCGAGAACAGGTAGAGCCGTTTTTTTCAGACCTACGAGCGGGTTTGTTACACAATTTAGACTGGTTTTTTCTCGCTTCAGGTAATATTTTTGTCATTGTCTGTGTCGGATTGATCTTCACACCATTAGGCCGTGTACGAATCGGTGGTACTGAAGCAACACCGGATTACTCCTATGCTGGATGGTTGGCAATGCTATTTGCTGCGGGTATGGGCATTGGTCTCGTATTCTTCGGTGTATCAGAACCGATGTCCCATTTTAGTTCTGCGATTGGTGGCGTGAACGTTGAGAATGGTGTACGTACTGACTGGGCACCGCTAGGTGGTGCAGAGGGCGATGCAACTGCAGCTTCGGCATTAGGGATGGCTGCGACGATTTACCACTGGGCACTTCATCCGTGGTCAATATACGCGCTCTTGGCTCTTGGGCTGGCTATCTTTTCATTTAACAAAGGTTTGCCACTCACCATGCGCTCAATTTTTTACCCTTTGTTTGGTGAGCGTGTATGGGGTTGGACTGGTCATATTATCGATATTCTTGCAGTGGTAGCGACGGTTTTTGGTTTAGCAACATCGCTAGGCTACGGTGCATCTCAAGCCGCAACGGGTTTGAACTTCCTGTTTGATGTCCCAATGACCAATACGACGCAGGTTATATTGATTATTGGTATTACTGCGCTCGCTTTAATCTCTGTTGTGGCTGGACTCGATAAGGGCGTGAAGATCTTATCTGAAATCAATATGGGTCTTGCAGCACTGCTATTGCTATTTGTTATTGTTGTTGGCCCGACGATTGCGATTTTAACTGGTTTCTTCGAGAACATCGTTTCCTATGTGGCTAATATCCCTGCCTTATCTATGCCATTTGGACGAGAGGATGTGAATTACTCTCAAGGCTGGACGGCGTTTTACTGGGCGTGGTGGATTTCTTGGTCACCATTTGTGGGTATGTTCATCGCACGTGTGTCTCGCGGTCGCTCGGTTCGTGAGTTTATTATTTGCGTTATTCTTATCCCATCTTCAGTTTGTGTGTTATGGATGACGGCTTTTGGCGGTAACGCAATTAGCCAATACGTTAATGATGGCTATGAGGCGGTGTTTAACGCAGAACTGCCTTTAAAACTTTTTGCCATGTTAGATGTTATGCCATTGGCTGAGATAACATCTTTTGTCGGCATTATCTTAGTCGTGGTGTTCTTCATTACCTCTTCTGACTCAGGATCACTGGTTATTGATACTATTGCTGCGGGCGGTAAGGTCGATGCACCAACGCCACAACGCGTGTTCTGGTGTACGTTTGAAGGTTTGGTTGCGATTGCATTGATGTTGGGTGGTGGTCTAGCTGCTGCTCAAGCAATGGCGGTGACGACTGGTTTACCATTTACTATTGTTTTGCTTGTTGCAACGGTATCTTTGATAAAAGGTTTGATGGATGAACCTCGTCCAAAGGCGGTTTCTAAGAAATCAAAATAACTAGTATCAGCAGTTAAATTATTGATAAAAGCGGTATGCGAAAGCATGCCGCTTTTTTTTGGATTTCTATTTTTCTCTGAGAAATGACCAGCATGGAAAATGGTCTTATTCTGGTTGTTTTTTGTACTGTGTATTTAGGTGACTATTTAATAAATTAGACCTCGAACTATTTTAACTTTTGGTTAATAGGTTTATTTTTGTGATCCATATCACAAAAATACCGATAAAAAGGCGGATTATTTGATTTTTAGTCGCGAGGGATGCCCATAATAAAAAGGAAATTTAATTAGACCTCAAAGGATATGTATTTTCACATGATCACATCAGCACCTTGGGTCCTTTATCCAGAGATTGGAGAAGACTCAAGTAAAAAATGGATTTTTCGTGAGCCTAAAATCTCTGATGGTGACGACATTTACAGCTTGATTGCAGACTGTCCTCCATTGGACATGAACTCATCTTATTGCAATTTCCTACAGTCTACGCATTTCAGCAAAACCAGTATTTTGGTTGAGCAAAAAGGCGAAATCGCAGGTTTCATTTCCGGTTATCAGAAACCAGACGAGCAAGACGTTTTATTTGTCTGGCAAGTTGCAGTCTCACCTCGCTTTAGAGGTCATGGTTTAGCATTCCGCATGTTGAAAGAACTTCTCACCCGAGAGGAATTAGGCGGTGTTAAATCGGTAGAAACTACCATCACGGAAGATAATAAAGCCTCTTGGGCACTATTCAAAAAGTTAGATGCGATGAACGGCAATTCTGGCCAAGTAAGCACATTTTTGGATGAAGAAGCCCACTTTAAAGGCAAACACGATACAGAATATTTGTATCGCATTCCTCTCAAATAATCCTCAAACAATAGGAATTAAAAACGGTCTCATCATGGATATTTTCAAAAAGCAGGAATCCAACGTACGCTCATATTCAAACAATTTCCCGGTCGTTTTTCGTAAAGCGAAAGGCTGCTGGCTAGAAACAGAACAAGGTGAACGATACTTAGACTTCCTTGCTGGAGCGGGATCTCTAAATTACGGCCATAACAATCCAGTACTAAAACAAGCGTTGCTTGAGTACATTGAAATGGACGGTATTACTCACGGTTTGGATATGCACTCAGAAGCGAAAGCATCGTTTCTGGAAGCGTTGGATACTTACATCCTTAAACCAAGAAACTTGGATTACAAGGTTCAGTTTACGGGCCCAACAGGTACTAACGCTGTTGAGGCGGCATTGAAGCTGGCTAAAAAAGTAAAAGGCCGCGACAGCGTCGTTGCGTTTACTAACGGCTTCCATGGTTGTACTGCTGGCGCACTGGCTGCAACGGGTAACCAGCATCACAGACAAGGTAACGGTTCTAGTCTAAGTAACGTCACTCGTATTCCATTTGAAGGTTACGCTGGCGTAGATGGTCTCGCGCTGTTCGAAACCATGCTAAATGATAACTCTGCAGGTATAGATAAACCAGCCGCTGTACTTCTTGAAACTGTGCAGGGTGAAGGTGGTTTAAATGCTGCTTCAAACGAGTGGTTACAACGTTTGAGCAAAATCTGTAAAGCCAATGACATTCTTGTGATTGTCGATGACATTCAAGCAGGTTGCGGACGTACCGGTACTTTCTTTAGTTTCGAGCCGTCTGGTATCCAACCGGATATCGTGACGCTATCGAAGTCGATCGGTGGTTACGGTTTGCCGATGGCTGTCGTATTACTTAAGCCTGAGCTTGACCAGTGGAAGCCAGGCGAGCATAACGGTACGTTCCGTGGCAATAATCACGCCTTTATTACTGCTGCAAAAGCACTAGAAATTTACTGGGCAAACGATGATTTTGAAACACACATCAAGCAGTGTTCAGACAAGGTAAGTGCAGTGATTGACCGTTGTGTTCGTCGCTTTCCTCAAATGTTTGTGCAGAAAAAAGGCCGCGGCATGATGGTTGGTATTGAATGTATCAATGGTGACATGGCATCTGAAATTGCGAAAAACTGTTTCGAGAATGGAATGGTGATAGAGACAGCGGGTCCAGAAGATGAAGTTGTGAAGTTCTTCTGTCCACTAACCATCAGCGAATCAGAGCTAGATCAAGGACTAAGCATCTTTGAAAATGCAGTAGAGACTATCGCTGCGAAACATTTCAAACAAGCATCTTAATAAGGATTTTAATTATGATCGTCAGAACTCTAGATGAATGCCGCAACAGCGAACGACGTGTTGTTTCAGATAACTGGGAAAGTGTCCGCATGTTGTTGAAAGACGACAACATGGGTTTCTCTTTCCACATCACAACAATTTATGAAGATACAGAAACTCATATTCACTATCAAAACCACCTTGAATCGGTGTTTTGTATGAGTGGTGAAGGTGAGATTGAAGTTGTAGGTGGAGAAACGTACCCAATCAAACCAGGTACATTATACATCCTTGATAAACACGATGAGCACTACTTGAGAGCTTATAAGAATAAAGAAATGGTAATGGCGTGTGTGTTTAACCCACCGATTACTGGCGCTGAAGTGCACGATGAAAACGGTGTTTATCCTCTCGTTGACTAAAAGATGATGGTGGGGTGCTTTGCCACCCCACACTTTACTATCTCTTCTTTTTTCTTTTTAAAGTTACCAATCAAAAAAGGCTTATCATGACATTTACCGTAGAAAAAATCGGCGGTACATCAATGACAGCATTTGATGCTGTTCTCGACAATATTATTCTTCGTCCCAAAACACCATACAATCGTATTTTTGTCGTATCTGCATACGGTGGTATGACCGATGCGCTGCTCGAGTGTAAAAAAACCAGTAAACCAGGCGTTTATCAGCTTATCGCGAAACGCGACGACAAATGGGAAGAAGCGTTAGCGTACGTTGAAAGCCGTATGTTGCTGACCAATGAAAATATTTTTGCGGACCCAATGAATCGTATCCGTGCGGATAAATTCATTCGCTCCCGCATTGCTGAAGCGAAAAACTGTATCGCGAATATTTTAGAAACCTGTCAGTACGGTCAATTTTCGTTGCGCCAGTACTTGCCTCAAATTCGAGAGTTTCTCTCGTCTATCGGTGAGGCACATAGTGCTTACAACACAGCACTAAAACTAAAAAATATGGGTATTAACGCTAAGTTCGTTGACCTGTCTGGTTGGGATAATCAAGCGCCAAGAAGCCTTGATGAGTCGATCAGTGACGCGTTTGCTGATATCGATGTATCAAAAGAACTGCCAATCGTGACAGGTTATGCTTACTGTAAAGAGGGCCTAATGCACACTTATGACCGAGGTTATAGTGAGATGACATTTAGCCGAATTGCAGCAATAACAAAAGCGGATTTAGCAGTAATTCACAAAGAGTACCACTTGAGCTCAGCAGACCCACGCGTTGTTGGCCCTGAAAAAGTATTACCAATTGGTAGTACAAACTATGACGTAGCAGACCAACTTGCTAACCTTGGCATGGAAGCGATTCACCCAAATGCCGCTGCGGGTTTACGTGAAAGTGGTATTGAGCTACAGATTAAAAATACATTCGAACCTGAACACGAAGGTACTTTGATCTCTTCAAGCTATCGTCCGGAAGAAGACAAAGTCGAGATCATCGCAGGTAAAGAGAAAGTATTTGCACTGCATTTGTTTGACCAAGCAATGGTAGGAAAAGCCGATAACGTTAGTTACGAATTGATGGAAATCATCTCCGATGCTCGTGTAAGTTTGGTTGGTAAAGAGATGAACGCGAACTCTATTACTTACTATCTAGGTGGCAGTACTGATAGCTTAAACAAAGTATTGTATAAAGCCGAGAAACGTTATCCGAATGCCTCGATTAAAGGTCGTATGGTCGCGCTTATCTCAGCCATCGGTTCTCAAATTGATACCAATAAGACGTTGGCGAAAGGTGTGCTTGCATTGATGAATAATGGCGTTACGCCAGTTGCACTGCACTCATCATTGAGAAATGTAAATGTTCAATTTGTTGTCGGTGATAAGGAATACCAGCACGCGATTTGCGCATTGCATGATGAGTTTTTCCAAAGTAGCAGTTTAGCTAAATCGGTTAATGTGGCTTAGTTTATCCACGGTTAAAATACAAAGGAGAGCAGGTTAGCTCTCCTTTTTTGTTTTCAGCCCTAAACCACCTACTTCAGTAGGTGGTTATCATCCGTTTCGGCTTTGCCTGTAAAACTACTC
>NZ_JAWOVZ010000027.1:0-54856 GCF_033340175.1 Vibrio sp. 1557
GCGGGGTGGAGCAGCTTGGTAGCTCGTCGGGCTCATAACCCGAAGGTCGTCGGTTCAAATCCGGCCCCCGCAACCAAATACAAGACGATAGATTGAGTACTTATTTAGTATACAATTGTTAAGTCGTCTACGGATGCGCCGCTTGATTCAACTCCTGCTTCTCGCAACCAATCACATCGCTCTTTTCATAATGCTGCGAAGCATGAATCCCCAAAAGCTAAACTTTTATCCGCATCATATGATGTCGGACGATTTCGTTTGTGTTTAAAACACGATATGAATCGGCTGACGTACAAGTATGATGAGGCTTCGCGTGTTTTATCTACTTTAATTAACAGAGTTATCCACATACGTCGTTCTGTGGATAAGTTGGTTGATAAAGTGTTTTTAGCTCGACTTTTTATGATGGGGAAGAAAGATCTTTTCTCTAAAGTGAAGTTGAAATAACAAAGAAATATCAATTAAATCTTTGTTATATAAAGAAAAAATAAGTTTTTTGTCGGATCGAGTACGTTAAAATACGATCATTAACTGGTATTTTTTTGATCCTAGTCATTTCTCCGAGCTGTGTTTAACTTTTTTCTGCTAGCTTGTTTTTCTTGAATCTCAAATTTTTTTCCACATTACAAAATTGAGAACAAGGTCATGAATTGAACATGCAAAAGTACTTTCAATCTCTTGCATATAGACTACGCTCTATGCGTCTCTCGGCAGTCCCTTCTCGACTATCCTTATTAAGCGTTGCTTTTTCGTCTCTATAGATGAATTACTCTCAGTGGGGAGTTGATTCAGTTGCTCTGTCAAAGCCCATTTAATGTGCTCATCAAGTAATTTATTTTCACCTTGCCGACTTTCCAGCGCATCTATGATTCGCTGACTATATTCTGCATTACCAAGTGCGACAGCGATGTTACGTAGCCACTGTATATGACCAATACGACGGATAGCGGAGCCTTCCATATTTTTTAGAAAAGTCGCTTCATCCCAGTTAAACATGTCGACGAGGTCAGGGTTTTTGAAACTGTCACGACGGTGGAAATCATCTTGCTCCGTTATGTCGGCGTAGCGGTTCCATGGGCAAACCAATTGACAGTCGTCACAACCATAAATGCGGTTACCCATTGGCTTTCGAAACTCTTCAGGAATCACGCCATCGAACTCGATGGTGAGATAAGAGATACAACGCCTGGCATCGACAACTTTGTCTTCAACGATGGCTTGTGTTGGGCATGATGTAATGCATGCTTTGCATTTACCGCACTGATCAACGCTTGGCTCATCTACGGGTAGTGGTAAGTCGATAAGTAGTTCACCTAAAAAGAACCACGATCCACAGTCTTGATCTAAAATCAGGGAATGTTTCCCGGTCCAACCTAAGCCCGCTTTTTGGGCGAGAGGTCGCTCTAATATTGGTGCGGAATCAACGAAAGGTCGGTAACCATATTGACCAACCTCTTGTTCAATAAGTTTGCCGAGCTTATTTAGCTGCTTTCTGACGAGCTTGTGATAATCGCGCCCTAGTGCGTAGCGGCTAATATAGGCATGACTTTTATTCGCGAGGTTCGAAGCGAATTGAGCCTCTGGTGGCAGATAGTCCATCCGGACGCTGATAACACGAACGGTTCCCGGGAGTAGCTCATGGGGTCTAGCACGCATCATACCGTGACGAGCCATCCAATCCATTGAGCCGTGATAGCCTGCATCAAGCCATTTTTGTAGTGCTGCTTCATGTTCACTCAGATCAACGTCGCAGATCCCAACTTTTTGGAAGCCGAGTTCTTTTCCCCAAACTTTGATTTGTTGTGCGAGTTGTTCGTAGTTCATGTTAACCACCGGAATAAAGGGGGGCGGATCTTAACGGATCTCTGGCTTTGGTGCTACCCAGTTAGGTACGTTTTTGATGTTGTGAATACTGCTTATTGAAGTCATTTGCATATATTCTAAATCTAGGTCGATACTAAGATGATTAAGATACCGTTTATTGGATACTTTTTTCGCACATATGACATTTGAAAGCTTGTCTCTCAAAACCAACACGGTTTACTATTCCTGTTCTTTTGATTTTTATATAGTCAACGATCATTAGTTAGAGAAGCATCAATGAGCACGAAACAATTCAATTTAAAAGATGAGCATGAAACGGTTGCACTAGGCACCGCTTTGGCTCAGCTTTGTTCCCAGCAAACCACAATTTATCTGCATGGTGATTTGGGTGCAGGTAAAACAACCTTTAGTCGTGGTTTTGTCCGTGCTCTTGGTCATCAAGGTAACGTGAAAAGTCCAACTTATACTCTAGTCGAACCGTACCAGTTGGATCAGTGGCAAGTATATCACTTCGACCTTTATCGTCTTGCGGATCCTGAAGAGCTTGAGTTTATGGGGATTCGAGACTATTTCACAGACGATGCGATTTGCTTGGTTGAATGGCCTGAAAAAGGGCATGGCTTACTGCCACAACCGGATCTTGATGTAAACATTCGCTACCAAGGTGAGCAACGTGTAGCCGAACTAACAGCTAATAATGATTATGGTGTGCAGTTACTCAGTCGATTGGAGCTATGTTGAGTTTTTCAAATTTTAGAGTGGTGGCGACGTTTGTCGCCACTTTTCTCCTTCTCATCCCCAATTTAGCATTTGCTAACGTCGTTAAGAGTTTTCGAGTTTGGCCTTCACCTGATGAAACGCGTGTTGTCATCGATTTAGGCTCGGAAGCTGACTATTCCTATTTCTCTTTATCAGGGCCGGATCGCCTTGTCGTGGATTTAAAAAGCACGACGATGCAGGCCAAACTACCTGTTACTGTTACGGATAGCCCTGTTTTAAAACTGGTACGAAAAAGCTCGCCTCCAGAGAAGGGCACTTATCGTTTGGTGTTTGAACTAAAAAAGAGCGTTCAAGCGGAGTTATTTAAATTAAGCCCAACACCAGGTGGGCAGTATGGTCACCGCTTGGTGATTGATTTACCGCACGGTAAGAAGGCATCGACCTCTAAACCGAGTAAGCCAGCGGCGGCCAGCAAAGACATGAGTTCAGTTCAACGAGCTCAAGAAGTGTTAATTGTTATCGACCCTGGTCACGGTGGGGAAGACCCTGGCTCTATTGGCCCTTCACGTCGTAAGTACGAGAAAGATGCGGTATTGAGTATCTCAAGAAAAATTGCTGCTCAGCTCGATGCGACTCCTGGTATTAAAACGCGCATGACTCGTACGGGAGATTATTTTGTAAACTTAAACCGTCGTGTCGCGATTGCTCGTGAAAATGATGCGCACTTGCTGATTTCCATTCACGCAGATGCGTTTACTTCACCGAAGCCTCGCGGTGGATCGGTCTTCGTACTAAATACTCGTCGTGCAAATACCGAAATTGCTCGTTGGGTCGAGAACCATGAGAAACAGTCTGAGTTATTGGGCGGCTCGGGTAATGCGTTCTTCACGAAGACAAAAGATCGTAACGTGAACCAAACTTTGTTGGACTTGCAGTTTAGTCATTCACAAAAAGAAGGTTATAAGCTGGCAACAGAAATCCTAGGTGAGATGGGACGTGTTGCGCACCTGCATAACACCAAACCGATCAACACCAGCCTTGCGGTTTTACGCTCTCCACAGATTCCGTCTGTGCTAGTGGAAACGGGCTTTATTTCTAACCCAACAGAAGAGCGTTTACTGTTTCAACGAGCGCACCAAGATAAGTTAGCTCAGGCTATCACTAAGGCGGTCGTCAAGTACTTAAAAGATAACCCACCAGAGGGTACGGTGTTCTCGCCTTCAGCGAAGCCAATGGTACATATTGTAAAGCGTGGCGAGTCATTATCGGTGATCGCGAACAAATATGGGCTTAGCTCTAAAGCGCTGATGTCGGCAAACAACTTGAAGTCGACAGGCTTGGCAATTGGTCAGAAGCTCAACATTCCTTCTGCTGGTACGATTAAAGTGCCAAGTAAACCGATTACTGTTGAGACAGAAACCATTACGCACAAGGTTAAGTCTGGTGAGTTCTTAGGTAAGATTGCGAATCACTATAAAGTGAAGGTTTCAGATATCCGCCGAGAGAATAACTTGAAGTCAGATACCTTGTGGGTAGGGCAAAAGTTGAAGATAACGGTCGCGGTAAAAGATAAACCGATTCGTAAGCACAAGGTTTCTCGGGGTGAGTTCCTTGGCAAAATAGCGTCCAAATACGGCGTTAGCGTATCGAGCATTCGTAAAGCGAATAACTTACGCTCTGATCAGCTAGCGGTTGGGCAAGTCCTGATCATTCCAAACAAGTAGGTGAGCTTCTAACTCATTATGACGATTAAAATTTTGCCAGCCAGACTTGCAAACCAAATCGCCGCAGGGGAAGTGGTCGAAAGACCTGCTTCTGTGATTAAAGAGCTGGTTGAAAATAGTCTTGATTCTGGCGCAACTCGAATCGATATCGATATCGAGAAAGGAGGCGCAAAGCTGATTCGTGTTCGTGATAACGGAAAAGGTATCGCGAAAGATGAACTTGGCTTAGCGCTCAGTCGTCATGCGACATCTAAGATACATACCTTAGATGATCTCGAAGCTATTATGAGTCTAGGTTTTCGCGGTGAAGCGTTAGCCAGTATTAGCTCAGTCTCGCGTTTGACGCTCACGTCGCGTCCTGCGGCACAAGAAGAAGCCTGGAGTGCCTACTCCGAAGGGCGTGATATGCAGGTGAAGCTTAAGCCAGCAGCGCACCCGATTGGCACGACTGTTGAGGTGTTGGACTTATTTTTTAATACTCCAGCGCGTCGCAAGTTTCTTCGTACGGAGAAAACCGAATTTGCTCATATTGATGAGTTATTGAAACGTATTGCGTTAAGTCGCTTTGATGTCACCATCAATGTGCGTCATAACGGCAAGATCATCCGTCAATATCGCGCGGCGAAAAATCAGCTTCAAACCGAAAAGCGTATTGCTGCTGTCTGCGGTAATGCGTTTGTGCGGCATATGCTCAGAATCGAGCTTGAGCATCAAGGGTTAAAGCTACATGGGTGGATTACCACGCCAGAGGGAGCAAGGCAGCAAAGCGATTTACAATATTGCTATGTGAATGGCCGAATGATGCGTGACAAATTAATCAATCACGCGATTCGTCAAAGCTATGAAATGAGCTTAAAGCCAGATCAGTTCGCTGCGTATGTGCTCTTTATTGAGCTAGATCCGCACCAAGTAGATGTGAATGTTCACCCTGCTAAGCATGAAGTGCGTTTCCACCAAGCTCGTTTGGTGCATGATTTCATCTATCAAGCTTTGACGGATGCACTTTCACAAAGCGCCGTGATTGATAAACCACAGGTGAATGAATCGGCATTTCATCGCGTGGAACCGACTGAGTCCGAAGAGATTGAACATTCGCCAGAGCCTGAAAAAGTACAAGAGCCAGCATCTTCACCAGTACCAGAGCGGGTTTATCAAGCGATAGATAGTACACCGGCTTATCCTGGACGCAGTGATTATGAAGTGAAGCCTCGTAATAGCGGTCCTAGTGAAACCTCCGTGCGAGAGGCGCGCGTAGTGGAGTCATTCAAACGTAATGATTGGGTGGAATCCAAACCTGCACCAAAGCCAAGTCACAGTAAAGAGCGCCACGTAGAACCAGCGCCAACTAAACAAGAAGTACGCGCTTATCACGAGCTGTTGAAAACGCCAGAGTTTGAGGCTCAGGCAGTCACTCCAATAGCGCCCCAAACGATAACTTCGCACACATCAATGCCATCGATTACTGCATTAGGCAAAGCGCTGATGGTGGTCGATGAACAATTTGTTTTGATGAGCAGTGACAGTGGGGCGGCGTTAGTCTCGTTACCTAGAGCAGAATTTTATCGTGTAAAAGGCCAGCTTTCTCCAAGCGATGGTGCACTCAAGGCACAACCTCTGCTTGTTCCTCTATCTATTAAGTTAGAGGCCGAATTAGTGAGACTGGCCCAAGATTATCAACAAGATTTGGCATTGCTTGGTATTCAATTGAAAGCGAGAAACGAGCACGCCTTAATGGTGATGGGCGTCCCAGCTCCGCTGCGTCAACAAAACTTACAAAATTTAGTACCAGATCTGTTATCTTACGCGCAATCTTGTGTGAACGAAGGTATAGCAGCGGCTCAGATGCTGTCTGAGTTGATAGATTGGCTCGCATTACAGGTCACGACAGTGAAGAGTCACTATACTTTTTCTGAAGCCATTCAAATTATTGCGGAACTTGAACAGCTAAGACATGGTCAATTGCCATTAGAAGATACAAAATTCGTATCCGCTGTTGATTTCTCTGCCACGATAGCCAAATTAAAACCATGACAGATAAACTACCTTTGGCGCTATTTTTAATGGGGCCAACTGCATCAGGCAAAACTGAGCTGGCGATTCGTCTTCGTCAAAAATTTCCGGTTGAGATCATCAGTGTTGATTCTGCTTTGATCTACAAAGGGATGGATATCGGTACGGCGAAACCGGATGAAAAAGAGTTAAGTTTGGCGCCTCATCGCTTGATAGATATTTTGGATCCAAGTGAATCTTACTCTGTCGCCGACTTTCGTCGAGATGCATTGAAAGCGATGGATGATATTGTTGCAGAAGGAAAAATTCCACTTCTTGTGGGTGGAACAATGCTGTATTACAAGGCGTTACTTGAAGGTTTATCACCACTTCCTGCTGCAAATCCTGAAATTCGTCAGCAAATTGAACAAGAGGCATTGACTAAAGGTTGGTCAGTGTTGCACGATGAACTCAAAGAGGTTGATCCTGTGTCAGCCGCGAGAATCCATCCCAATGATCCCCAACGTTTATCTCGGGCATTGGAAGTTTTTCGCATTTCAGGTAAAACTTTGACTGAATTGACTCAAACGAAAGGTGAAAGCCTACCATACCGAGTCAAGCAGTTTGCAATAGCTCCCAAGGATAGGGCAGAACTTCACCGTCGGATTGAACTCCGTTTCGAGAAAATGATGGAAGCGGGCTTTGAAGAAGAAATGAAAGCGTTACATTCGCGAAAAGATCTTCACCCCGATCTTCCTTCCATACGATGCGTCGGTTACCGACAGATGTGGGAGTATTTAGATGGGGAGTGTACACGTGACGAAGCGGTATTTCGTGGCGTATGCGCGACTCGTCAATTGGCCAAGCGTCAAATCACCTGGTTACGCAGCTGGGATGATTTAACTTGGTTGGATAGCGAGAACATTGAACAGGCATTAGAAACGATGTCGGAAGCAATAGCATCTGATTGACATAGCTGTGTATAATGTGATCGTTTTTGCGTGAACGCACTCTCAAAGGATCTGTTGTTGGCGGTTTTTATACTATGCTGCTAATTACTTAGAGTGCATTTTTGATTCGTTTAGCTCAGATGCAAAAGCCGTATCTTTTGCATTGCACCACTAGCTAAATAATTACAACTACAAATTAAATAAGGAAAATAAAAATGGCTAAGGGGCAATCTCTACAAGACCCATTTCTAAACGCGCTACGTCGTGAGCGTATCCCGGTATCTATCTACCTTGTGAATGGTATTAAACTACAAGGTCAGATCGAATCATTCGATCAATTTGTGATCCTGCTGAAGAATACTGTTAACCAAATGGTGTACAAGCACGCGATCTCAACAGTTGTGCCGGCTCGTCCAGTGAGCCATCACAGCGGTGAACGTCCACAAGGTGAGCGTCCACAAGAGAAATCAGAAGATTAATTCTTCATCGAGTATTTTTAAAATAAGGAGTTGATTGCTTGTTTGACCGTTATGAATCCGGTGAGCGAGCCGTACTTGTTCATATCAACTTCACGCAAGAAGGTGAATGGGAAGATCTGGCTGAGTTCGAAATGCTGGTTTCTTCTGCTGGGGTAGAGGCGCTACAAGTGGTAACTGGTAGTCGTCAATCCCCACACCCGAAATACTATGTCGGAGAGGGTAAGGCCCAAGAGATTGCTACAGCGGTACAATCAACGGGTGCCGAAATTGTGATTTTTAATCACGCCCTCTCTCCTGCCCAAGAACGTAACCTCGAAGCACTGTGCCAATGTCGAGTTCTCGACCGCACTGGTCTTATTCTCGATATCTTTGCTCAACGAGCTCGAACACACGAAGGTAAGCTACAGGTAGAGCTGGCTCAACTTCGTCATATCTCTACTCGTTTGATTCGTGGTTGGACGCACCTTGAAAGGCAGAAAGGTGGTATCGGTTTACGTGGCCCGGGTGAAACCCAGCTGGAAACCGACCGTCGCTTATTGCGTGACAGAATCAAAGCCATCCTGCGACGCTTAGACAAAGTAGCGAAGCAGCGTGAACAAGGGCGCCGCGCCCGAAATCGAGCTGAAATCCCAACGGTTTCACTTGTGGGTTACACCAACGCGGGTAAGTCGACACTCTTCAACCGTATTACAGAAGCTGGCGTGTACGCGGCTGATCAATTATTTGCTACTTTGGACCCGACTTTACGTAAGATAGAGTTAGCAGATGTTGGTCCTGCCATCTTGGCAGACACGGTTGGTTTTATTCGACATTTGCCACACGACTTGGTTGCGGCCTTCAAGGCAACCTTGCAGGAAACGCAAGAAGCTGACATTTTGTTACATGTTGTTGATGCCAGTGATGAGCGTTTTCGTGAGAATATTCAAGCTGTTCATGAAGTACTAGAAGAGATCGACGCGCATGAAGTGCCGACTCTGGTTGTCATGAACAAAATCGACAATCTAGATTCGCAGAAACCACGTATAGAACGAGACGAGGAAGGCGTACCTCGCGCAGTTTGGGTTTCAGCAATGGATGGGTTGGGCATTGATGTCCTGTTTGAGGCGCTGACGGAACGTCTGGCGTCACAAATGGTCGAGCATCAGTTGCGAATTCCTCCACAGTATCAAGGACGATTCCGTAGTACCTTCTTCCAAATGAAGTGTATTCAACGTGAGGAATATGACCAGGATGGTAACTTGTTGATCGATATTCGAATGCAGCAAGTAGATTGGTCTAGACTTGAAAAAAGAGAAGGGGCAGTTTTGACTGGCTTTATAGTCACTTAAAGGACTGCTACAGTATAACGTCATATCAAATGATGGAGCTTTCTAATGGCGTGGAATGAGCCTGGAAATAACAACGGCAACAATGGCCGCGATAATGACCCTTGGGGTAATAATAATCGTGGTGGCCAGCGTCCTGGTGGCCGAGATCAAGGTCCGCCAGATTTAGATGAAGTGTTCAACAAACTGAGTCAAAAGCTGGGCGGCAAGTTTGGTAAAAAAGGCGGCGGTGGTTCTCCAATCGGCGGCGGTGGTGGTAGTGCAATTGGCTTTGGCGTGATTGCTCTGATTGCTGTTGCAGTTTGGTTCTTCGCTGGTTTTTACACCATCGGTGAAGCAGAGCGTGGTGTTGTACTGCGTTTAGGTAAATACGATCGTATCGTAGACCCAGGTCTTAACTGGCGTCCTCGCTTTATTGATGAGTACGAAGCGGTAAACGTACAAGCGATTCGTTCACTACGTGCATCTGGTCTAATGCTGACCAAAGATGAAAACGTTGTAACAGTTGCGATGGATGTGCAGTACCGAGTGACTGACCCATACAAATACTTGTACCGTGTAACCAATGCAGACGACAGCTTGCGTCAAGCAACGGATTCTGCACTACGTGCAGTAATTGGTGACTCATTGATGGATAGCATTCTAACCAGTGGTCGTCAGCAAATTCGTCAAACTACGCAAGAAACACTGAACCAAATCATTGATAGCTATGATATGGGTCTGGTACTTGTTGATGTGAACTTCCAGTCTGCTCGTCCACCAGAGCAAGTGAAAGATGCGTTTGATGATGCAATCGCAGCACGTGAGGATGAAGAGCGTTTCATTCGTGAAGCTGAAGCATACAAGAACGAAATCTTGCCTAAGGCAACGGGTCGTGCAGAGCGTTTGAAGAAAGAAGCACAAGGTTACAATGAGCGTGTCACTAACGAGGCTCTTGGTCAGGTAGCACAGTTCGAAAAACTACTACCAGAATACCAAGCAGCGCCTGGTGTAACGCGTGATCGTCTGTACATTGACGCAATGGAAGAGGTGTACTCAAGCACTTCGAAAGTGTTGATTGACTCGGAATCAAGCGGCAATCTTCTTTACCTTCCAATTGATAAGTTGGCGGGACAAGAGGGCAAAGCAGATACCAAACGTAAATCGAAGTCATCTTCAACCTATGATCAAATTCAACTTGAGTCTGATCGTACACAAGAAGACACTTCGAACTCGCAGTCTCGTTCAACAGGTTCACGTCAAGGGAGATACTAAGAATGCGTAAGTTAATGATCCCTGTACTGGTAATCGCACTGGCATTAATGTTGATGTCTTTGTTTGTGATTCCTGAAGGTGAGCGCGGTATCGTGGTTCGATTTGGTCGTGTCTTGAAAGACAACAACGACATCACTCGAATTTACGAGCCTGGTCTGCATTTCAAGATGCCTTTGTTTGACCGTGTGAAACAACTTGATGCACGTATCCAAACAATGGATGGCCGTGCAGACCGTTTCGTAACGTCTGAGAAAAAAGACGTTATCATTGATACCTACGTGAAGTGGCGTATTGAAGATTTTGGTCGCTACTACCTCGCGACTGGCGGTGGTAACTCGCTAACGGCAGAGGCACTACTTGAGCGTAAAGTGACGGACGTGCTTCGTTCTGAAATCGGTGCTCGTGAAATCAAACAGATCGTATCTGGTCCACGTAACGATGATGTGCTACCAGAAGACGCAAGTGCCGATGTTGTCGCAACTGAAGCGGCTCGTGAGGCGCTTGAGATTGATGGTGAACGCGACCTAATCATGTCTGAAGTATTGAAAGACACGCGTGAAAGCGCAATGAAAGACTTGGGTGTTCGTGTCGTTGATTTCCGAATGAAGAAAATCAACCTGCCTGATGAAATCAGTGAGTCTATCTACCGTCGTATGCGTGCGGAGCGTGAGTCCGTTGCTCGTAAGCACCGTTCTCAAGGTCGTGAAAAGGCGGAAGTTATTCGTGCTCAAGCAGAACTAGAAGTAGCAACTATTCTAGCTGAAGCTGATAAAACTGCGCGTGTGACACGAGGTGAAGCGGATGCTGAAGCTGCGAAGATTTATGCTGAAGCGTACAACAAAGACCCTGAGTTCTTTAGCTTCCTACGCTCGCTACGTGCGTATGAGAAGTCCTTCAGCTCTAAGAGCGATATTCTGGTGCTTGATCCGAAGAGTGAGTTCTTCCAATACATGAACCAGTCGAAGGGCAGCATGGAGAAATAATCTCCGCGTCTCATTGAAATAAAAGGCTCCTTAGGGAGCCTTTTTTGTATCTGATGCTAAGTGTTAGCTCATCATGATGGCGATGACGGCTCCAGCAACTACTAGGCAGCCACCGATGCGTCGTAGCTGATTGTTGGGTTGTTCACTTAATTGAGCCACCATATTCCGCCAACCGTTAGGAGCAATCAGTGGCCCAATGCCTTCCACGATCAAGACGAGCCCAATCGCCAACCATATGGATTCAGACATAGCGCTTTCCAGTCGAATAGAGAAAGCTAAATACTATCAGTGATATGCTGATTTCAAAATGAACAAAGCGGCAAGATGACATTCTGGTAGCGACTCTGTGAACAAAAAATGACTGCAAGAAGTGAGATTCGGTGCTAGAATCCATTTTTAACTAGCAATCAGACTTGGAAAGATGGGAAATAACGTAGTCGTTCTAGGCACCCAATGGGGTGACGAAGGTAAAGGTAAAATCGTAGACCTTTTAACTGAAGATGCAAAATACGTGGTACGCTACCAAGGCGGTCACAACGCAGGTCACACTCTCGTAATTGACGGTGAAAAAACCGTTCTTCACTTAATTCCATCAGGTATCCTTCGCGATAACGTAAAATGTGTTATCGGTAACGGTGTTGTACTATCACCTGAAGCTCTACTTAAAGAAATGAAGCCTCTTGAAGAGCGCGGTATTCCAGTACGCGAGCGTCTTTTCATTTCTGAAGCATGTCCGCTAATTCTTCCTTACCACGTTGCAATGGACCAAGCTCGCGAAATCGCTCGCGGTAAAAAAGCTATCGGTACTACTGGTCGTGGTATCGGTCCAGCATACGAAGATAAAGTTGCTCGTCGCGGTCTACGCGTTGGCGACCTATTCGATATGGCGACTTTCGCAGAGAAGCTAAAAGAAGTCATGGAGTTCCATAACTTCCAACTAGTTAACTTCTACAAAGCGGAACCAGTAAGCTACGAAGAAGTACTTGAGCAAGCGAAAGGCTACGCTGAACTACTAACGTCAATGGTTATCGACGTAACTGACGAACTAGACGCAGCACGTAAGCGCGGCGACAAGATCATGTTCGAAGGTGCACAAGGTACACTACTTGATATCGACCACGGTACTTACCCGTACGTAACGTCTTCTAACACGACTGCTGGTGGTGTTGCTGCAGGTTCTGGTTTTGGTCCTCGTCACATCGGTTATATCTTGGGTATCGCAAAAGCGTACTGTACTCGCGTTGGTGCTGGTCCATTCCCGACTGAACTATACGACGGTTTAGATAAGCAAGATCCAATTGGTAAGCACTTAGGTGAAGTTGGCCACGAGTTCGGTGCGACAACTGGTCGTCTACGTCGTACAGGTTGGTTCGATGCTGTTGCTATGCGTCGTGCAATCCAAATCAACTCTGTATCTGGTTTCTGTCTAACTAAACTAGACGTACTAGATGGTCTAGAAGAGCTAAAAATCTGTACTGGTTACAAGATGGAAGATGGCTCTGTGCTAGAAGTTTCTCCGATGGCTGCTGAAGCATTCGAAAAAGCAACGCCAATCTACGAAACAATGCCTGGTTGGTCTGAGAATACATTTGGTGCTAAGTCACTAGATGCTCTACCACAAGCAGCTCTTGACTACATCAAGCGTATTGAAGAGCTAACTGGCGTTCCAGTAGACATCATCTCTACAGGTCCTGACCGTAACGAAACTATCATCAAAGTTCACCCATTCGAAGCTTAATTGATAGCCGTTAAAGATTGCAAAAGCCGACCTTATGGTCGGCTTTTTTGTATCTGAACAAAAACAGCGTGACTCTCATATGGCAAGCTTTTGCCTCTTAGCCTAAATCAGAGGCAAAAATTGTCTAAAGCTTAGCTGTTTTTTGCCGATAAGGTTATCAAGCAGAGGAGATCCTTCACCGATCTTTGGTTTCTTAGATACCTTAAGGGTACGTTTATGAAGTTACGAACAGTGGCTGCTTCACTGTTGTTGACCTTGGTTGCTACCACAGTGAAAGCCAATGTTGCTGATGTGGGGGCACCAGTTCCGATCTATACCGAAGCAGAGCTGATAAAGCTTATTGAGCAAAATAAGCACTTACAACGTGTGCGCGCTGATAACTGCCAGCTGGTGGAGGATATCGTAGCTCGTGCGACTCGAATTAACTTACCCGCTTATGAATTTCTGTACGGAGATATGTTGGCTTGGGGTGTGTGTGTCGAGCAAGATGTCGAACTGGGTCTTTACTACATCGAAAATGCAGCGCATCAGGGGTTACCAGCTGCACTAGAGCAGATTGGCCGATACTATTCGCGTGGCACTTTAGTACAGCAAGATAAAGAACGTGCAATTCCATATTTGCGAGAAGCTGCGTCAATGGGAAACCTAAACGCGCGTATTCATCTGGCCGAGTTGCTTTTACGTGATTATGGCAGTCCACTCGATTACGAAGATGCGTATCGTTGGTTATATAACTCTGTCACAGCAGATAAGCGGCAGCATAAGCGCATAACTGTATTGAGAAACGGCCTTGAACAGCGCATGCCACAAAACGTTATTGCTCGAGCTAAACGGCGAGACACCTTTTGGTAACGCTTCAATATTGCAAACAACTTCATACAACAAAGCCCACGTCACGTGGGCTTTGTTGTTTTCCCGATAGCTGATAGCGCTTAAACCACTTTGTGTGGACCGAAGCATTCGTAATGGAATTGCTCTTCTGGTACGCCAAGTTCTAATAGCTGTTTCGCTATGTGCTGCATAAATCCTACAGGGCCACAGAAGTACACCTGCACGTTATCTTGCTTTAATGCAGCTTCAATTTCATACAGATTGACAAAGCCCGTGAAGTGGAAGTCTTCACCTAGTTTGTCTTCTGCCGTTGGTTGGTTATACCAAATGAGCGCGTTCATATTTTCTTTTTCTGCAACGAGTTGGTTTACGTGTTGCTTGAAAGCATGCTGTTGGCCATTTTCGGTTGCATGAACCCAGGTTACAGGTGCTTGATGTGCTGAGAGACTTTCTAGCATTGACAGCGTTGGAGTAAGTCCCACACCAGCAGATATTAGAACAACGGGTGTTTGTGGTTCGGCATCCATAAAGAAGTCACCGGCAGGGGCCGCAAGCTGCACTTTTTCGCCAATGTTCAGGCTATCGTGCAGGTAGTTCGACACTTTTCCGCCTTCTTCACGTTTTACCGAGATACGGTAAGTGTTCTCTTGGACCGCAGAAGACAGACTATATTGGCGAATTTCTTGGTTTTCTAACTGGTCACTGTTGATGTAGATGCCAAGGTATTGTCCCGGTTTATACGGCGCCACTTTTTGACCATCGGTTGGCTTGAATACAAAGCTGCAAATGTGTTCGCTCTCAATCTTTTTATCGACTAATTCAAATTCGCGTAGACCGCGCCAGCCGCCTTCCAAAGCTTCATTTTGTTGGTAAATTTGTTCTTCGCGCTGAATAAATACATTCGCAAGTACGCCGTAAGCCTCAGCCCAAGCATCCAACACCTCTTGACCTGGATTAAAAAGCTCATCGATTGTCGCAAGTAAATGCTTACCAACGATTTGGTACTGATCTTCTGTGATCAAAAAGCTCGTGTGCTTATGCGCAATTTTCTCTACTGCGCCAAGCAGAGCTGGCAAATTTTCAATATTGGCAGCATAGGCACAGATAGCGTTGAATAATGCTTCACGCTGATCGCCGTTACGCTGGTTACTCATGTTAAAAATATCTTTCAACTCAGGGTTATGAGTAAACATACGCTCGTAAAAGTGCGCGGTCAGTTTTGGTCCTGTTTCGGCGATGAGTGGTGCGGTCGCTTTGACGATCTCGATAGTTTGATTGCTGAGCATAAGGGCTTCCTACTTTAAGTTGTATTTATAATGCATGTTTAAAGTTGTATCTCAAATGTATCTTTCGATCAAGAAAAGATTTACACTTTTATCGATAGCTCAAGTTTGGGGTTTTAGCATCACCAGCGGGTTATTGAGTCGCACTTTGGGAGAGAATATGCAGTTAACTAGTTTCACTGATTATGCGTTGAGAACCTTAATTTTCTTGGCTTCGTTGCCGGAAGATGAGTTAACCAGCATTACCGAAGTGACGGATTTATTTGGTGTGTCACGCAACCATATGGTTAAAGTTATCAATCGGTTAGGGCAGTTGGGTTATGTCCATACCGTGCGCGGAAAAAACGGTGGTATCCGGCTGATGAAGCCAGCGTCTGAAATCACAGTTGGTGGTGTTGTGCGCGATTTAGAGCCGTTAGATTTAGTCAACTGTGGTGTGGATTTTTGCCATATTACCCCTGCTTGCCGCCTCAAAGATAAATTGGCGAAAGCAAAAAGTGCCTTTCTGGCGGAGTTGGATAACTGCACGATTGAATCCTTGCTCAGTGACAATTCTGAACTTTTGATCTTGCTGGCTCGTCCTTAACTCATTTGCATGCCTAGAGTCGATCTCGATCATTCTTTTTTCAAAGCAATTCTGTAGCTTATCGAGAGACTCAGATATACTAGCCATATACCTTCCTTGCTAGATAGGCGTGCCTATGTCAGACAATATTCCAAACGATCCTTTTGCAGATCGTGAATCCAAAAATTACGAAAATCCAATTCCAAGCCGAGAGTTTATCATCGAGTTTCTAGAGCAAGCGGGCGTTCCAATGAATCGTAACGACTTGTTTGAGGCACTAAAGCTTGAGGGCGAAGAGCAATACGAAGGGTTGCGTCGTCGGCTACGTGCGATGGAGCGAGATGGCCAACTGGTGTTTACCCGCCGTCAGTGCTATGCATTGCCTGAAAAACTTGAAATGGTGAAAGGTTACGTGATTGGTCATCGTGATGGCCATGGTTGGGTACGTCCAGAAGGCAGCGTCGGCAAGGATGATGATATTCTGTTACCGCACCATCAGATGAAGAACATCATCCACGGTGATTTTGTCTTAGTGCAACCGACAGACAACAGCAAGCGCGGCCGCCGTGAAGGACGTTTGGTGCGTGTGCTAGAGGAGCGTAATGATCAAATCGTCGGTCGTTTCTTCCTTGAATATGGATACTCCTATGTTGTCCCAGATGACTCGCGTATCAGCCAAGATATCCTGATCCCAAATGAGCACAAAGCGGGTGCACGCATGGGTAACGTAGTCGTAATTGAAATTACTGATCGTGGCTCACGCTCACGCGGCATGATGGGTAAAGTGGTTGAAGTCCTTGGTGAAAATATGGCACCAGGTATGGAAACACAAATTGCGATTCGTACACACCAAATCCCTCACGAATGGCCAGAAGCCGTCGATAAACAAATCGAAAACTTAGGCGAAGAAGTACCAGAAGAAGCGAAAGTTGGTCGTGTGGATCTACGTGATTTGCCACTAGTGACCATTGACGGCGAAGACGCACGAGACTTTGATGATGCCGTTTACTGTGAAAAGAACAAAGAAGGTGGTTGGCGTTTATGGGTAGCGATTGCTGACGTCAGTTACTACGTTCGTCCTGACTCTGCGTTGGACAAAGAAGCGATCAATCGTGGTAACTCAGTATATTTCCCGTCGCAAGTTGTGCCGATGTTGCCAGAAGTACTATCGAACGGCCTATGTTCGCTCAACCCGCAAGTAGATCGCTTGTGTATGGTGTGCGAAATGACCATTTCCGATACAGGTAAGCTGTCTGGTTACAAGCATTACGAGGCGGTGATGAACTCGCACGCTCGTCTCACATATAGCAAAGTGAGCGCGATTCTAGAAGGGGATGAAGAACTACGTGAGCGCTACCAGCCGCTTGTTTCTCATCTAGAAGAGTTGCACAAGATGTACAAAGTGCTGAAAGAAGCACGAGATCAACGCGGTGCAATCGAATTTGAAACCGTTGAAACCAAATTTATTTTCAATGCGGAACGTAAAATCGAAAGCATTGAGCCAGTAATTCGTAATGACGCGCATAAGATCATCGAAGAATGTATGATTTTAGCCAACATTGCTTCGGCATCGCTGGTAGAAAAAGCGAAAGAGCCCGCGCTTTATCGTATCCACGAATCTCCAGGTGAATTACGCCTTCAAGGTTTCCGTGACTTCTTAAGTGAACTTGGTCTTGAGCTAAAAGGTGGTTTAGAGCCTTCACCAACGGACTATGCTGATCTCGCACGTCAAATCTCCGGGCGTCAAGATCAAGAGTTGATTCAGACCATGCTGCTACGCTCAATGAAGCAAGCGGTATACAACGCAGATAACGCGGGGCACTTTGGGTTGGCATTGAAACGCTATGCGCACTTTACGTCGCCAATTCGTCGTTACCCTGACTTGTTACTTCACCGTGCAATCAAGTATCTGATTGCTAAAGAAGAAGGTCGTAATCAAGATCGCTGGACACCAACAGGTGGCTATCATTACTCGTTTGACGACATGGATTTTTACGGCGAACAATGTTCGATGACAGAGCGCCGTGCTGATGATGCAACACGTGATGTTGCGGATTGGCTGAAGTGTGAATATATGCAAGACCACGTCGGTGACGAACTAGACGGTGTTATCGCTAATGTCACTAGCTTTGGCTTCTTTGTACGTTTAACGGATTTGCACATCGATGGTTTGGTACATATTTCTACCCTTGCGAACGACTACTATCAATTTGACCCGATTGGTCAACGACTTATTGGTGAAAGTTTCGGTAACATCTACCGCTTAGGTGATGCAGTAAAAGTAAAAGTACTGGCTGTTAACCTCGATGATAAGCAAATTGACTTTGAATTGGTCGAAACAAGTCGTAAGCTACGCGGCGAAGGTAAGACTGCGAAGAAACGCGCAGCGGAAGCAAAACGCAAAGCGAAAGATAAAAAACGCGCTGCGACTCGCTCTTCATCGAAAGAAGGTGGCGCGGCTCGTGTAATTCCTGCGATAGAGCCAACTAAACGCCCAGAAGAAACGGGCGCAACGAGTAAGCGTAATGGCCCAAAACGTGGTGACGCCGAAGGCAACGAGAAGCCTAAAGTGAAAAAAGCACGTAAAAAGAAGCCGCACAGTAAGCCGAAGAAAACCAAGCGCACTAAAAAAGAAGCGCAGTAGGTTGAAGCGCCAACTTAGTTCAAACTTGGTTGGCGCAGGCAATACGACCAGAACAACAGGTTAAACAATGAGTAACGAATTTATCTACGGCATTCACGCAGTGAAGGCGGTATTGGAGCGCGAACCAGAGCGTTTTATCGAGGCGTACGTTTTAAAAGGTCGTCAAGATGATCGCCTAATGCCAATCCTAAATGATCTTCAGGTTTGTGGTGTTTCTATTCAGCAGATGACACGTAAAACCTTGGATGACAAAGCACGCGGTGCAAATCACCAAGGCATCATCGCTCGTGTGAAACCAGCGAAGCAGCTGAATGAGAACGATATTGATGACATCCTTGCAAAGCACGAATCACCACTGCTCTTAGTGTTAGACGGCGTGACCGATCCACACAATCTTGGTGCGTGTTTACGTAACGCAGATGCGGCAGGTGCTGCGGCGATCATCGTACCGAAAGATCGTTCTGCGCCAATGAATGCGACGGTAAGTAAAGTCGCTTGTGGTGCAGCTGAAGTCGTACCATTGATCCGAGTGACTAACTTGGCTCGTACTATGCGTACATTGCAAGAGAAAGGCATCTGGTTTGTTGGTACTGCGGGTGAAGCAACGCACGACATCTACCAAGCCAAACTGACTGGACCTCTTGCTATCGTAATGGGGGCTGAAGGTGACGGTATGCGTCGTCTGACTCGTGAAACCTGCGACGATTTGATTAAGATCCCAATGGCTGGTAGCGTTTCAAGCTTGAACGTATCTGTGGCATCCGGCATCTGTTTGTTTGAGGCAGTTCGTCAGCGTATTGCTGCAAAGTAACGACGAAACAAACAGTTACTGTAGAATCAGACATAATGATAAAAACAAAGGATGGGGTGCCATCCTTTGTCGTTTTCACCGATTTATAAATAAAAATCCTCAGGGAAGTTATGACTCAACAAGACATTAAATTCATCGCCTTCGATCTAGATGGTACTTTGCTTGATAGCGTGCCAGATCTAGCTGTCGCGGCAGACCAAGCAGTACAGGCGCTTGGCTTTCCATCGGTTTCAGAAGAACAAGTTCGTGATTATGTGGGTAACGGCGCAGACGTGCTTATTGGTCGCTCATTAAGCCAAAGCCTGACCATCAACCCAGAGCTGAGTGAAGAGCTTCGTGCTAAAGCGCGTGTATTGTTTGATGATTACTACGAGCAAAGTGGTCACAAGCTCAGTCACCTATACCCAACGGTAAAAGAGACACTAGCAGAGCTGCACAAAGCGGGCTTTGTTATGGCGTTGGTGACTAACAAACCTTCAAAGTTTGTGCCTGACGTTTTGGAAAAGCACGACATCGCAAAATACTTCGTTGATGTCCTTGGCGGTGATGCATTCCCAGAGAAAAAACCAAACCCAGTAGCATTGAACTGGCTAATGGAAAAGCACCAAATCCAACCAAGTGAAATGCTGATGGTTGGCGACTCGAAAAACGACATGCTCGCAGCAAAGAATGCAGGCTGTGCCTCATTTGGTCTGACATATGGTTACAACCACGGTGAACCTATTTCAGCATCAAATCCAGATTTCGTCGCTGACAGTTTGGCAGAATTATTGGACGTTGTAGCGGTTTCTGCATAACGGCTACAAAAGAGCTTCCAAAATACTCGTTAATGAGTACACTGAGTAAACCGTGCACCTATTACTGCACGGTTTTTTTCATTTAATTAGATTAAGAAGTCAAAGGAATCATTCTAATGAGCAAACCCATTGTATTGAGTGGTGTTCAACCTTCAGGTGAACTAAGTATCGGTAACTACTTGGGTGCTCTACGTCAATGGCAGCAGATGCAAGACGATTATGATTGCCAATATTGTGTGGTAGACCTTCACGCGATTACGGTTCGTCAGGACCCTAAAGCGCTGCATGAAGCAACTCTAGACGCACTGGCAATTTGTCTGGCAGTTGGTGTTGACCCGAAGAAGAGCACGCTATTTGTTCAGTCACATGTACCAGAGCATGCTCAATTAGGTTGGCTTCTTAACTGCTACACTCAAATGGGTGAGCTGAGCCGTATGACTCAGTTTAAAGACAAATCGGCACGTTACGCGAATGACGTAAACGTCGGTCTATTTGACTACCCGGTGTTGATGGCGGCTGACATTTTGCTTTACGGTGCGCACCAAGTACCTGTAGGCAGTGACCAGAAGCAACATCTAGAATTAGCGCGCGATATCGCAACGCGTTTCAACAATATTTACTCGCCAGAGCAGCCAATCTTCCAAGTTCCAGAGCCTTACATTCCGACAGTAAATGCGCGTGTAATGAGCCTTCAAGACGCAACGAAGAAGATGTCTAAATCTGATGACAACCGTAAGAACGTTATCACGCTGCTGGAAGAGCCTAAGTCGATCCTTAAGAAGATCAACAAAGCGCAAACCGATACCGAAACGCCACCAAGTATCCGTCATGATATCGAGAACAAGGCGGGCATTGCTAACCTAATGGGTCTGTACTCTGCGGCGACAGGCATGAGCTTCGAAGAGATTGAAGCGAAGTACCAAGGCGTAGAAATGTATGGCCCATTTAAGAAAGATGTTGGTGAGGCAGTTGTAGCAATGCTTGAGCCAATTCAAGCAGAATATCACCGTATTCGCGCTGATCGTGCTTACATGGACGAGGTAATGCAGCAAGGCGCTGAGAAAGCCTCGGCACGAGCGGCTGAAACGCTTAAGAAAGCATACGAAGCAGTAGGTTTTGTAGCTCGCCCATAGTCGCTAAGAACGAATACGAAAAAGCTCCACTTTGGTGGAGCTTTTTTTATGCCTGTATTACTGAAATGGTGTGTCTTTCATACAGCGTTCCATGTCGTAATATTCAACACGTCCTCGAGCCCCTAGAAAGGCAGACTTCACAACCATGCCTCTATCAATGAAGTAACTAAGCTGTACGCATGATATATCGTAGCTGAGTTCTTTAATTCTCGCTGGAATCCAGTAGGTTCCTGGCGTTCTTAGACGCTGAGTAAAGGTAATAACACCCTCGTCACTGACTTCTAGCTCTTCAATACCATCCAGTTCATTTTTGGCTGATTCGATGATGTCTTGATTCGCCGTAGGTTGAAGTGGCTCACTGGCGGTCAACTGACACCCCGCTATCAAGCCAAGTAGGGAGAGAGCTAGCACACTGCGTTGAATTTTTTTCATTTGTCGTTCCTGGGTTTACAGCTAATGAGATCTTATTGTCTCGCGCAGGTGTTATATCTTTTGTGTATGTTTTTGGCTAGTGAGTAATGAAAAGTTATTGAATAAATCATGAAAACTTTGAAGTATGAGGGGCCTGTATAAGAGAGAACGAAGCGAGTAATAGATTCTTGGGCTTGAACAGTGATACAAGTGAAAATTAAAGCATTCTAAATTAGTGACTAATTATATTTTTTATTTGTAACGGAACGGTTGGGTTAATAAGCCACTCAACAAGTGATGTATTTTCTACTCCTTAACATGAAGTGAAAAAGTAAACTGAGTAATCAATCTAAATTCTGACTTGTTTATCAATAGCGCTCTGTATTTATTACAAAAAATGTTTGAATGGGATGCTCTGGCATATTTTATTATATTCACATGTGATTCATTTCACGGCTTTAATTACTCATTCTTATTTATTTCATAAATAAACCTGATAGTAGACGCAAATGGCAGGCTCTAACCAGAGCTAAGTTTGCATTTACATAAATATCAGGTATGACAATGGACACGTTAATCAAACCCTCAATACTCGCATTAACCATCGCCAGTGCACTTAGTGCAAACGCGAACGCAGAGATTATTATTTCCCAATACGTAGAAGGCGGCGCTTATAATAAAGCGGTAGAGATCGCTAATACGGGTGATACTGCGGTGACACTCACTGGCTACGAGTTGGCGAAATCATCAAACGGTGGTGGTACTTGGGGTAGCACATTCGACCTTAGCCAAGTGACGCTACAAGCTAACCAAGTGTATGTACTGGCGCATGGTGACGCGAGCGATACCATCAAAGCTGTCTCGGATATCACAGATAAAAGCGTTGCGAACTTTAACGGTGACGACCCGATCGCACTGCTTAAAGATGGTGAAGTGCACGACATCATCGGTGTGATGGGTGACGTAGATTTTGGTAAAGACACCACATTAGTTCGTAACAGTGATGCTCTAACCCCTTCTGCTACTTATGATGCATCTCAGTGGACGGCATTTGAGAAAGACAACATTGACGGCCTTGGTGAGCTAAATGCGACTGAGCCACCAGCACCATTCGCTTGTGAAGTCGACGGTCAGCAACCTAACTTCACTACCATCCAAGATATTCAAGGTGAAGGCGATACGTCTCCATTCATTGATGGTTACCCATACATTACTGACGAAGATCATTTCGTAACGGGTGTCGTGACTGCTGTTACCACTGGCCTAACCAAAGGTTTCTACCTACAAGCATTAGAAAGCGACAACAACGACAAGACCTCAGAAGGCTTGTTCATTCATACTGACGCGGCAGACACGGCGCTGAAAGCTGGTGATGTTGTTTGTGTGAAAGGTAAAGTTCAAGAGTATTACAGCAATACTCAGCTTGCTTCTGATGCTAACAGCTATGTGAAAACAGGCACCTCTGAAACCCCTCGAGTTACCGATCTTGTTATCAAAGAAGGTGAGACACTACGTGATGCGCTTGAGCGTCATGAAGGGATGCAAGTTGAGTTAACCTCGGCAAGTGACTTGTTTGTAACTCGAAACTTCTCTTACGACTACGATTCACGTCGTAACAATATGATGCTCTCTCATGAAGCGCCATTGTTAAAGCCGACTCAATTACACGCGGCAGAGAGCGATGCAGCCGTTGAGCTAGCAAAAGACAACGCAGCGAACCGCGTATACTTAGAATCAGATGGCAAAGCACCAAACGGACAAATCCCATACTACCCAGATTTTGCTAAAGATGCAGACCAAGATGGCTCTTCAGAGCAGCACATTCGCCTTGGTTCTCGAGTAGAAGGTCTTCAGGGTGTCGTGGCTTACAGCTACAACGAATACCGCCTGATTGCGACCAATGAAGTCGATAACACCAACTTTGTGACTTCAGGTGAAGGCTTCGATGTGGCTCGTAAAGATGCCCCAGCGATTGCGGACTCAGATTTGCGTATTGCAAGCTTCAACGTACTGAACTACTTCAACTCCGTGGCTGACAGTGGTCATGAAAACCCAACCGGACAAAACCGCGGTGCGACTAATCTAGACGAATTCCTGATCCAGCAAGCGAAAATCGTTGCGGCGATGAACAAGATGGACGCAGACGTTATTGGTTTGATGGAAGTGGAAAACAACGGCTTTGGTGATGGCAGTGCTATCCAAAACTTAGTTGATGCCCTAAATGCTGAGATTGATGACGCTGAAGATCATTACACGTATGTCGAAATCGAAGAGCAAGACAAATACCAAGACGAATACTTTGGCAGTGATGCGATCATGGTGGCGATTTTATATCGTGCTAACGCAGTAACGCCAAAAGACGCTGCAAAAGTGATCATCACGCCAGAGCAGCACATTGCAGAAAACACAATTACTCGTAAAGAGGGCACAGAAAGTAACCCTGCTTACGATAAGTACCAACGCCACAGTCTACTTCAGACCTTTACGGTGAAAGAGACGGGTGAAGATTTGTCTATTGTCGTAAACCACTTTAAGTCGAAAGGCTCTGAGTGTATTGAAGAGTGGATTGCCGGTGTAGAAGATTCTGAGCCAGCGGATCTGCAAGGCAACTGTAACAACTTCCGCGTTTCTGCTGCGCACGCAGTGGGTGAAGCGTTGAAAGAGGTGAAAGGCGATGTATTGCTCATGGGCGACCTCAATGCTTATGGCATGGAAGACCCACTTCTGACACTGACTGATTACTCGAAAGAGAAATACGGCCGTGACATTTATACTGCTGCTTACACAACCATTGGTGATGGTGAACTTCAAGTAGAGAAGACCAAAATTGAAAAAGGTTACGGTCTGCACAACTTAAACACGTTGCTGCACGGCACTGATACGTTTTCTTACACCTATTCGGGCGAGCTGGGTAATTTGGACCACGCATTGGCAAGCAGCAGCCTAGCGCAAAAAGTGGTAGCAATTGAAGATTGGCACATCAACTCACTAGAGAGTAACTTGTTCGAATACAGCAGCAAGTACACAGGTGATATGCCGAAGTACAAAGATGCGTTCTCTGCCTCTGACCACGATCCAGTGATCATCGCGATTGATTTACCAGATACAGATATCGATCTACCAAGCTCAGGTGAAAACCTAGCAGTGGAAGTTCGTCTACCACCAAACGCAGTTGTCGGTGATATCGTGACGGTAAGCCTAACGGAAGCAACTCAAGCGGCGTCGTCAACGTCTGATACTGATGGTTACGAAGCGAGTGCAACTCTGACACAAACAGACATTGATGCTCGTAGCGTGAGTGTGGAATTCGACAAAGCACCAACGGAAGGTCAGTACGTTCTAGAAGAGAAAGTGACAGATTCTACCGGTAACACGGTTAAGTTCAGTGATTCTCGCGATGTTACGCTAGAGCCGTCGAGCACTAACCCATCAGACGATGATGATGATGGTGGTTCATTTGGCTTTGGCGCGCTATTTGCGCTGCTAGGTCTCGGCTTATTCCGCCGTCGCCGCTAAGCGAATTTACTTCCTGACAAACAGTTCCTAAATAGCTGTAAAGACCAAAGGCCAGCCTATGCTGGCCTTTATGTTCAGAAAAAATATAGAAATGGATAATCATATTGACGTATTAGTTACCAAGTTTGGGTATACTTTTTCAGCAGAGCAAAGGGTGAGACTACTAAATGGACATTAGCTATCGTCAGCTCAAAGCTTTTATCGCCTTGGCTGAGGAACAAAATTTTACTTATGCCGCTGAAAAGGTGCACATCACCCAGTCTGCGTTGAGCCAGATGATGAAAAAGCTGACCCAGCAACTTGCCAGCGAACTCTATCAGCGCCAAGGCAGGAAAATCATACTCACCGAAGCGGGCGAGCAGTTGTATCAGGAAGCGCGATTTATCGTTAATCGCTTGGATAAACTAGTTCAGCAAAACAAAGACCGCCAGCACGGCTACAACAAGTCGCTGGTGGTTTCGTCGCTATATACGTTGTGTGCATCCTTAGCGCCGAAAACCCTCAATGACCTGAAAAAGCGCTATCCAGATTTTACTTTTCGCTTAATTGAAGAACGGGTTGATGACATTACCCATTCAGTACTACAAGGGCAGGCAGACATCGGCATCAACACCAATCCGAATCACCCAGAATTGAACTTTGATTTACTGTTTCGCGATTACCTGTGCTTTGTTTGCCGGCAAGACCATCCGCTCGCCGAGCATAAGCAAGTCAGTTGGGAACAAGCGCATCAATACGCGTCGATTGGTGTCAGCCCCGGGAACAGTTTACGCACACTTGCCGACGAAGCGTTTCAACGCATTGGTTTAACCTATGATCCGGAGTTGAGCGCTTCGCATACCTCAACGCTATTAGGGATGATTTCCAGCGGACTAGGTTCGACGATTCTGTCTTCCACTATCGGTGAGTTGAGCAACAACGTGGAAGTTCGCTTTATTCCGGTTGTTCAACCGGTTCAGTACCGCTCAGTAGGGCTCATTACACGTAAAGAAACTCATCGAGAGTTAGTCGATGAGTTCAGTTTGATTTTGAAAAAGCATGTCAGCGACTGGGGCTTTGCTGAGTTTATCCCCAGTCGTTAAGCGACGTTACATTGGCCCGACGGGTAAACCTGTCAGCATGTAAATCAGGAATAGCCCGCCCCAAACACTAAATAGCACCAGAGCGTATGGCACCATCATCGCGAGGAAAGTACCAAATTTCACTTGCGGATTATATTTGGCGATCAGCGCCAGTACCATCGGAATATATGGATTGGTCGGTGAAATGATGTTGGTAGTGGAGTCGGCAATACGATAGCCCATTTGCGTAATTTGCGGGTCTACGCCAAGTAACATAAAGAGTGGGATAAATACCGGGGCCATGATCGCCCATTGCGCCGAACCACTAAACACAATCATGTTCATCACGCCAGCAAGCATCATAAACAGCGCCATCATCGCCAGCTTTGGCATCTCGACAGACGAAATCCATTCCGCACCATTCACCGCAATAAAGATAGCTAAATTAGACCACTTAAACCAAGCAATGAACTGGGCAATCACAAATACCAAGACAATGTAGCCGCCAACGCCCTTGAGCGCTTTGGACATCAAGTCAGGAATATCACTGGCTTGTTTGATCGTACCCGCTTTGACGCCGTAAACCACCGCATTCATAAAGAAGAATGCCATGATGATCGGGATAATCCCTTTTAGGAAAGGTGAAGGTACCAAACCGCCGTCTGCATTACGTAGAGGTGAATCGGCTGGCAGCAGGGCGGCCAAAAGCAAAGCGATAAACACCAAAGACGCTGCTCCAGCCCATTTCAACGCACTCTTTTGCTTAGTGGTAATTTCAAAAGACGGTTCACTATCGGCGTGGTTGGTTGTCACTTTATGCGCGAATTTAGGCTCGATGTATTTGTCGGTGATGAGCGTCCCTGTGACGACTAAAATCGGAACGGAAAGCAACATAAAGTACCAGTTTGCTGCCGGGCTAACTTCGACGTGTTCAACGATGGCAGACGCTTCGGTTGAAATACCGGAAAGTAATACATCGGTGCCAGCAATAAATAGGTTGGCGGTAAACCCAGCCGCGACCGCGACAAAACCTGCGGCGATGCCGACAATTGGGTTGCGGTTGGTTGCCGCAAAAATCAGACCTGCGAGAGGGGGAACCAAAATGAACGCAGCGTCTGAGGCGAGGTTACCGATGATACCAGTGACGAAAATCGACGCGGTGACAAACTGACGCGGCGCGTTGAGCAATGATTGCTTGATTGCACTGTCGGCCAAGCCTACTTCTTGCAATAGCCCCACCGCTAGCATCATACATAAGACCAATCCGAGTGGTTTAAACGAGACGAAGTTATTCACCGTCGATTGCAGGATGTAAACCAGACCTTCACCACTGATTAGGCTCTTAACGTGCACTACTTCACCCGTAGATGGATGGGTCACGCCGCCGCCAATAAACGAGAATAGGCAAGAGAGCAGCATGACGCTGAGGCACAGGAAGATAAACAGATAGAAGGGATGAGGGACTTTATCGCCCAGTCGCTCAATGCGGTCGATCATTGACGCGCCTGAACTCGATTTTTGCGTAATTGCAGTCGACATTGTTAGAACACTCCTTTGTGTAAAAAGGGGAGTCACTTCCCCTCATTTGTTGTTATTGCTGTTCAATCAAATTGATAAAGTAAGCGGCGCCAATCGGCAGCAGCCGGTCGTTAAAGTCGTAGGCTTTGTTGTGCAGGCCAACGCTGCATCCTTGCTCCTCAGTGCCGTTGCCGATAAAGCCGTAGCAACCCGGTACTTTGTTGAGGAAAAAGGCGAAGTCTTCGCTGGTTAGCATAGCTTCACAGCTTGGGTTAACGCGCTCAGCTCCAACGGTTTGAGCCGCTGCGTCGATCGCTCGCCGAGTTTCGTTTTCGGTGTTAACCGTCGGTGGGTGAGAAATTGGTCCGAGTTTAAATTCTGCTTGCATCCCGTGCGCCTTGGCGCTGTGAGCTACTAGTTGCTCGAGTCGTTCAACCAAGCTATCTCGTGTTTGTTGAGACAAAGTACGGAACGTACCGCTCATATGAGCTTGGTCGGCGATGGCGTTGGTTGTTTCTCCACAATGCAGCTGTGTGACCGAAACCACTAGTGGATCAAACGGGTCGTAGTTGCGGCTGACCATGCCTTGAATACCTTGGTAAATATGGGTCGCGACAAGCAATGGATCTTGGGTTGTGTGTGGTAAGCCAGCATGACCACTTTTTCCGTCGACAGTGACAAACAGACGGTCAGAGCTCGCCATTATTGGCCCCGTCTTAAATGCGAAATGCCCTTCAGGAATGCCCGGCATATTGTGCAGAGCGTAGCATTCGTCGATCGGGAAGCGCTCTAACACGCCGTCGGTGATCATGGTCTCGGCGCCACCGCGACCTTCTTCTGCCGGTTGGAATATCAGCACCGCTTTGCCTGCAAAGTTACGCGACCGGGCCAAGTAGCGCGCAGCGAGTAGCAACATAGTGGTGTGACCGTCATGGCCACAGGCGTGCATTTTACCGTCGCGGCACGAACGGTGGGCAAATGTGTTGGCTTCATGGATGGGTAGCGCGTCCATGTCGGCGCGAAGACCGATGCTCTTTCCGTCCCCGATCGAGCCGTGAATCACACCCACCACGCCCGTTTTGGCGAAATCAGTACAGATTTCATCGACGCCGTACTTTTCGAGCTCGGCAACCACTAACGCTTGAGTGTTATTTTCTTCAAAACCTAATTCTGGTTGCTTATGAATGGCATGACGGATACTAATCGCGTCGGCTAACCAAGGTTCTAAGACTTCAATAATGTTCATACATCTCCCCCTTTAATTGAGAGTGATTTAACACTATTGAAACAATTCAAACAAACCGGATTTCTACTGAAACTATTAGCGTTGCTAATAGTTGCTTGGAGAGAGGTTAAACTAAAAGCCGCCCAATACTGAGCGGCTTGAATGACGATTATATCCCATAGGTAAATGGTTTACCGAGCGGCAGCATGTCCTGATGCACTGGTGCTAATGCGCTCGCGTAGCAGCTGAGCAGTTTCAAAGTGTATTGAGTGCGAGCGACAAAGTCACTGTCATCGCTGTGCGCCTCTTGATCAATGAGTTTATCACTGTCACGTACAATGAGATGGTCAGGCAAAAAGCACACATGGTTATTTTTGCTGCCAGTCATGCGTAATTCGCTGATCGGGTAAACACCGTTGATACTGACGCTAACACTCACCAATAGTGCTGGTTTATGTGCCAGTTCGTTTGCGGTCGTCAGCAATAGGAAGTTTTTCAGCGCTGGGGTCGCCATCCCGTGCCATTCCGGTGTGATAAAGACAAACGCGTCAGACTCTTTCAGTTTTTGCGCGATTGGCGTCCAGACACCCCACTCTTCGCTACCTTGCCAAACGCCTTCATTCCAAAATGGCAGGTTCAGTTCATGCAGATCGAGGATTTCCACTTGATCGAATTCTTGCAAACCGTGCTGTTTGATAAAACGAGCTACGTTGAGACTTTGTGAATTTGCCCTTTGGCTGCCAGAGACAATCGTTAGTTTCATAATCATTTCCTTTTGAATTTTATATCTTGTTTATTGGAGTTATGCATTTGCAGCTTTAGGACTATGGGAGGCCAAAAAGATCGAAACCAGTATTGCTCCTGCACCTAACAATTGCAGTGGTGTGAGTATTTCATCTAAAAATACGTAGCCCAACACGCTCGCCGAGACGCTACTCAGAAATCCTAGAAACGCGACGTTTGTTGCAGGAAGACGCTCGATTCCTTTAAACCACAGTGCGTAAGCGAGTACCGCGCCCACTATGGTTAGGTAGCTGTATCCGGCCAAGTTTTTTAGCGAAATGGTCTCCGGTAGACCTTCAAACCATAGCGCTGCAGGTAATAAAAGGATGCCTCCGACGAGGAGTTGCCAGCCAGTGAACGCCAATGTCGACATATCCTTCGGACGTCCCCAGTATTTGGTTAGCACCACGCCACTTGCCATGCTTAATGTGCCTAGTACCGCCAGAGCAATTCCTTGCGCGCTGATCTGCACCGTTTCGTTGATGACGATAAGCGCTACACCGAGCACACCGAATATTGCTGCGATGCAGTGGCTCAAAGCGATCTTACTTTTTAATACCAGCCCACTGAGCAGCATCACGATGATCGGTTGGCTCGACATGACCAGTGCCGCGGTTCCTCCAGGTAGGTAACTTGCAGCAAAAAACAGGCAGTAAAAGAACAGTCCGATGTTGAGCACTCCAAGGCATGCGAGTTTTCCCCACCATTGCTGGTTCGGAAAGCACCGCGTATAAGCGATGAGTAATAATCCCGCCGGAAGTGCGCGTATCGCAGACGCGAGTAGGGGACTATCTGCGGGTAGCAACTCAGTAGTGACGATGTAGGTGCTGCCCCAAACGATGGGAGCAATCGCGGTGAGCAGTATTGCTTGAATCCTTTCTGCGTTGGTCATGATACCTCCTGTAAAAGTATCTTTTGTGAAAGATTGTTTTTTAAAAGTAATGGCGTTTTTTCTTTTGGTCAAGTATCTTTTTGAAAAGATTTTTAGTTGGTGATGATAATGGGGATGATGTAATGGACGGTGTAGATAAGATTCTTCAGCAGTGGCAGCAAGCACGACCTGACTTAGATTGTTCTTCGATGGGCGTGGTTGGGCGCATTCGTCGCGCGGCAAACTTCTGGGAACAGGTCCATGGCCAAGTGTGCGGTGATGCTGGGATCAGCGCAATTGAGTTCGATATTCTGGCCACGCTAAGACGTAGCATAGACCCCGTCACGCCGACAACGTTGTACAAAACGTTGATGATTTCGTCTGGTGCAGTGAGTACACGCTTAGAAGGCTTGGTACAAAAAGGTTGGGTGCACCGCGTAGCGAGCGAAAGCGACCGCAGAAGTAATCGAGTGACATTGACGGAAGACGGTGTTGCCTTTTTAGATCAGGTGCTTGAAGCGCATGTCGCGAGCATGGAACAGCACTTAACTTGTCTCGACTCTGAAGAAAGAAATGCGTTGGAAAGCCTGCTGAGTAAGTTCCTGCAAGCCGAGGTGGAATAACTGATCGTACTTGCGTTTAGATAAAAAGGCGGCACAATACTCGCTTTCAGGTTTCCACGATGTAGTCCCATGCTGTTAATTATCGATAATTATGATTCGTTTACCTACAACCTTTACCAATACTTCTGCGAGCTTGGTGCAGACGTAAAGGTGGTGCGTAACGATGAAATCGATATCCAAGGCATTGAGGCGATCAACCCAACTCATTTGGTGATCTCGCCAGGGCCATGTACGCCGAACGAAGCAGGTATTTCACTGAAAGCGATAGAACACTTCGCTGGTAAGCTTCCAATATTGGGTGTTTGCCTTGGCCATCAAGCGATAGCGCAAGTGTTTGGAGGCGAAGTGGTACGTGCACGACAAGTGATGCACGGTAAGACCTCACCGATTCGTCATAACGGTCGTAGTGTGTTTAAAAATCTGAATAACCCACTCACGGTAACTCGTTATCACTCTCTTGTGGTGAAAAACGGTACTTTACCCGACGTGTTTGAACTGACTGCATGGACAGAACTGCCTGACGGAAGCATGGATGAAATAATGGGTTACCAACATAAAACCTTGCCAATTGATGCGGTGCAGTTCCACCCAGAATCAATCAAAACTGAGCAAGGTCACGAGTTGCTTGCGAACTTTTTAGCGCGCAAAGCGATCTGATCGCGATCACTTTTCTTAACAAATCATTCATCTTTTTGCTGAGGTGAGCGGATTGCAAAACTATGCGGTTCTCTCGAGTCTCTTTGTCTATTCATGTCTTTTTAAACCTTCTATCCCCTGTATTACATAACATTTATAAAAAATCACTTCTCTATTTTACTTTCTTGATGCATAAATAGTCATAAGCAGTGATTAATGGAAGTTGCTTTCGAGAACGAAAAGAATAAATCACTATTGAAATGGTTAATTAAATGTAAATACAATGCCGCAATAGCTTAAATGCAAAACATTATTTGCTGGCAAAGAGAGCCGGTTAAATTCGCTTATCTGCTACGCATGCGGTATCAAGAAGGAATGTGCAATGACAACGGAAATTAAAGTAGAGCGCGGTTTATTCGATGAGGTAATGGTACCTTGCTATAACCCGATGGAAATGATCCCTGTTAAAGGTGAAGGTTCACGTGTTTGGGATCAGGAAGGTAATGAATACATCGACTTTGCTGGTGGTATTGCAGTGAGCTGTCTTGGCCATTGTCATCCAGTAATGGTAAACGCGCTAACAGAGCAAGCTAACAAGCTTTGGCACTTAAGTAACGTTATGACGAACGAACCAGCCCTTCGTCTGGCGAAAAAGCTAACAGAAGTGAGTTTTGCTGAGCGAGTGTTCTTTGCTAACTCTGGCGCAGAAGCAAACGAAGCCGCTTTGAAGCTGGCACGTCGTTATGCAGCAGACGTTCATGGCACTGAGAAATCTGAAATCATTGCATTCAAACAAGGTTTCCACGGTCGTACATTCTTTACCGTAACGGTTGGTGGCCAAGCGGCATACTCTGACGGCTTCGGTCCTAAGCCAGGCGACGTGACACACCTTCCTTACAACGATATCGAAGCTTTACAAGCACACATGTCTGATCGTACTTGTGCGGTCATGATGGAGCCACTACAAGGTGAAGGCGGCATCGTGCCACCAACGCCTGAGTTCGCTCAAGCGGTTCGCGAGCTGTGTGACAAACACAACGCCTTACTGATCTTCGATGAAGTGCAAACTGGTAATGGCCGTACAGGTAACTTCTACGCTTACCAAGGTTTAGGTATCACGCCAGATATTCTAAGTACTGCGAAATCACTTGGTGGCGGTTTCCCGATCGGTGCAATGCTAACGACAGCAAAATTGGCAGAGCACATGAAAGTGGGCACTCACGGTTCTACATATGGCGGTAACCCACTAGCGTGTGCGGTTGCAGAAGCGGTTGTAAATGAAGTTACTAAGCCAGAGGTGTTGGCTGGTGTGCTAGAACGCGAAGCAATGTTCCGTGAAGGTCTAGAGAAGATCAACGCGAAGTACAACATCTTCTCAGAAGTGCGCGGTCAAGGCCTATTACTTGGCGCTGCACTAAATGAAGAATGGCAAGGCCGTGCGCGTGACGTGCTGGTTGCTGCAGGTAAACAAGGTCTCATGGTATTGGTTGCGGGTGCCAATGTCGTACGTTTCACACCATCACTCGTTATCACACAACAAGAAATTGAAGAAGGCTTGGCGAAACTGGATAAAGCGATCGCGACTTTAGTTTAAGCGCGATATCAGTTTAAACGTCAACGCAGACACCCCCGTCAAGGATCTCTGATGGGGGAATTGTTCCTACAATATAGTTAGGATCTTCTTGCATCTGGAGGGAGTATTGATGCTAGTAGTTCGCCCTATCGCGATGTCGGATTACGACGCACTGCACACTTGTGCGGTGGAGTCTGGTCACGGATTTACATCTCTACCGGTTAACGAAGAACTGTTAACCAATCGAATCAAACATTCAGAGTACAGCTTTGGTAAGCCAGATGTGGCAGAACCAGGCGATGAAGGCTACCTGATGGTTGGCTTTGACTCTGAAACGGGTGAGGTTGCGGGTACCACCGGAATCGAAGCATCTATCGGCTGGGATGTCCCATTTTACTCATATCACATTAGTAAAGTTGTGCACTCGTCGCCAAAGCTTGGCGTTAACAACGTCGTTAAACTGCTTACTTTTGGTAATAACTACACGGGTAACAGCGAAATTTGTACCTTGTTCTTGCGTGAGAAATTCCGCCAAGGTCTGAATGGTCGTCTAATGTCGAAGTGTCGTTTCCTAATGATGGCAGAGCACCCAGAGCGCTTCTCTGAAACGATCTTTGCGGAGATGCGTGGCGTTTCAGACGACGAGGGTAATTCACCATTCTGGCAATGGCTTCAAGAGCATTTCTTCTCTATCGATTTCACGCTTGCAGATTACCTGACAGGTATCGGCAAGAAAGGCTTTATCGCCGACTTGATGCCGAAACTGCCTATTTACATCAATCTGCTCAGCCCAGAAGCGCAAGCCGTGATTGGTCAAGTACATGACAACACGCGTCCTGCGCTGAAGCTGCTTGAGCGTGAAGGTTTTACCAACCGAGGCTACGTCGACATCTTCGATGGTGGCCCAACGGTTGAGTGTGATCTGCGTAATATTGAGTCGGTACGTCATTCATTCCGCGCGCAAGTCAAAATCTCTGAACATTCCAGCACACAAGACTTCTTGATGTGTAATTCATCTTTCGAGAACTTCCGTGCGACAGTCACTAAGGCGGCGTATGACGCAGAGACACAGAGCGTAATGATCGCACCAGACGTTGCGGATGCACTTTCGGTTGAAGAAGGGGATTTCGTTCGCCTTCTTCCGCAGTAACAGACGACAGAATTTAAGGATAGAAACAATGACACATTGGATTGCAGGTGAATGGGTACAAGGTCAGGGTGAAGCATTTACGTCTCTGTCGCCGTACAACCAAGAAGTGATCTGGCAAGGCAAAGGTGCAACGGCAGAGCAGGTGAACCAGGCGGTATCTGCAGCGCGTGAAGCGTTTATTGACTGGAAAAAGCGCCCATTTTCAGAGCGTGAGGCAATCGTGTTGGCTTTTGCGGAGAAAGTAAAAGAGAACAGCGAAAAAATCGCCGAAGTCATTGCCAAAGAAACCGGTAAGCCAATTTGGGAAACGCGCACTGAAGCAGCAGCCATGGCAGGTAAAATTGCCATTTCGATTCGCGCTTATCATGACCGCACTGGTGAGGCGAGCCGTGAAGCAGCAGGCAACCAAATCGTATTGCGCCACCGCCCATTGGGCGTGATGGCGGTGTTTGGTCCTTACAACTTCCCAGGCCACCTACCAAATGGTCACATTGTACCTGCGCTACTGGCTGGTAACACGGTAGTCTTCAAACCGTCTGAGCAAACGCCATGGACGGGTGAATTGGCAATGAAGCTATGGGAAGAAGCCGGTCTGCCGAAAGGCGTGATTAACCTTGTTCAAGGCGCGAAAGAAACTGGTATCGCCCTCGCTGACGCAAAAGGCATTGATGGCGTACTGTTTACGGGTAGCGCAAATACGGGGCATGTATTACACCGTCAATTTGCGGGTCAACCGGGCAAGATGCTCGCACTAGAAATGGGTGGTAATAACCCGATGGTGATCTCTGATAAATATGGTGATTTGGATGCCACGGTTTATACCATCATCCAGTCAGCGTTTATCAGTGCTGGGCAGCGTTGTACGTGTGCTCGTCGTTTGTATGTGTCATTGGGTGAAAAAGGCGATGCGCTTATCACCAAGCTCGTTGAAGCGACACGCAATATTCGCGTAGACCAACCATTTGCAGAACCTGCGCCATTTATGGGACCGCAAATTTCGGTCGCGGCAGCCAAGTTTATTCTTGATGCACAAGCTAATCTACAGTCTCTTGGCGGTGAAAGCTTGATTGAAGCGAAAGCAGGAGAGGCGGCGTTTGTTTCTCCTGGCATCATTGATGTAACGAACATTGCTGAGTTACCAGATGAAGAATACTTCGGCCCACTTCTGCAAGTGGTGCGTTACGAAGGGTTAGACAAAGCCGTGGCGCTAGCAAACGATACGCGCTTTGGCTTATCTGCTGGTTTGGTCTCAACCGACGACCAAGAATGGGAATACTTCGTTGACCACATTCGTGCTGGCATCGTGAACCGTAACCGCCAGCTCACTGGTGCAAGCGGTGATGCGCCATTTGGTGGCCCGGGGGCGTCGGGTAACTTGCGCCCAAGCGCTTACTACGCAGCAGATTACTGTGCGTACCCAATGGCATCAATGGAAGGTCAAGAAACTGTCTTGCCTGCAACATTGAGTCCAGGTGTAGCGCTATAAGTTTTAATAATAGAGTCGCAACTATGCATTGCGGCTCACCTTGCCGGCGCATCATTTAGGTATGGGTTGTAGTGATCGTTGGCAGAACACGAAAAGTGAGCAAAGACTCGGAAAAGCGTGTTGACTGACTGGCATTTACCGTCACAGGTTGATGGTTGCTCGTTCATTATTCTGGACAACTTTTGTTGTGAACGAGCAGCCAACTTCCGCTTACCTTTAAACTCTACATCTCGTAACAAGGAGTCGTTATGACGCCCGATGTGTTATTTGAATCGCTATGGCAAGATTACATTCAACGTCTTTGCCCTTCGGCGGCTAAAGTGCATCAGCTGCTTCAAGAAGATGAGCCTCTGATTAATGATCATATAGCTTTACGTACCTTCAATATCGCGCCTCTTGGTATTGAAACTCTAGCTAAGCCATTTGTAGCTATTGGTTACAAGGCGTGTGGTGATTACGTTTTCGAAAGCAAAAAGCTGGTTGCTAAGCACTATGAGCACCCAGATCCGAAGCAACCTAAAGTCTTTATTAGTGAGCTAAAAGTTGAAGAGTGCTCGTCTGAGCTACAAGAGATTGTGAAAAATTTGGTGGCACAAGTCGATGCTGACAAGCTGAACGATAGTGCATTCTTACATGGTGGACGCTTGTGGGATTTAAGCTTTGCTGATTACCAAACGTTGGCTAAAGAAAGTGAGTACGCATCTTGGCTTGCGGCGCATGGTTACGGAGCAAACCACTTCACGGTGAGCGTTAACCAGCTCAATGAATATGAAGAAGTGAAGCAGGTAAACGATCATCTGCGTACCGCTGGGTTTACCATTAATGAAAATGGTGGTGAAGTGAAGGGCACTCCTGAGGTGTTGCTAGAGCAGTCATCGACCATGGCAGATAAAGTAGCGGTTCGTTTTAGCGAAGGCACTGAAATTATCCCTGGCGGGTTTTATGAATTTGCTAAGCGCTATCCGATGGAAAATGGTGATTTGTACCCAGGTTTCGTGGCCGCTTCAGCTGACAAAATCTTTGAAAGTACGAATAGCTAAGTTTTAGGGTTAACCTGTTAAGCTTACTCATTAGTGTTCGCTGCACCCTATCTCATTTGGTCATGAGCAAATAAAAAGCCACCAATGTTTCCATTGGTGGCTTTTATAATTTTGTTCGTGTCACTCTAGTTTGAGATTAACGAGTACCGTAAACTACGATGGTTTTACCGTGAGCAGAGATTAGGTTCTGCTCTTCTAGCATCTTCAAAATACGACCTACTGTCTCACGAGAACAGCCAACAATTTGACCGATTTCTTGACGAGTGATCTTGATTTGCATGCCGTCTGGGTGAGTCATTGCGTCTGGTTGTTTTGCAAGGTTCAGAAGCGTCTGAGCGATACGACCAGTTACGTCTAGGAACGCCAGGTCACCCACTTTTTGGCTAGTTACTTGAAGACGACGAGCCATCTGCGCAGAAAGACGCATTAGGATGTCTGGGTTTACTTGGATAAGCTGACGGAACTTCTTGAAAGAAATTTCAGCAACTTCACAAGGAGATTTAGCACGAACCCAAGCTGTGCGCTCTTGGTCTTCCTCGAATAGACCAAGTTCACCAATAAAGTCTCCTTGGTTTAGGTAAGAAAGGATCATCTCCTTACCTTCTTCGTCTTTGATAAGAACCGCAACAGAACCTTTAACGATGTAGTACAAAGTTTCTGCCTTTTCGCCCGCGTGAATTAGCGTGCTCTTTGAAGGGTACTTATGAATATGACAGTGTGAAAGAAACCACTCTAATGTTGGGTCGGTTTGAGGTTTACCTAGAACCATAATATCTCACTTCCTCTGCAGGGTACGCTTGCGCTATCCATATTTTAGCTAAGCCTGAATTAGGCCTACTAGAATAAGAGCACTTTTTATATGCTGCAAGCTCTCTTGTGTTTCGGTAAGAAATAGTATCCTTTTTCGAAAACGATTTCTTGATTTTAATCGTGCCATGATTGAGATTTTGTAAGCAAAACTGTGCACATGATCACGGTATGAAAAGTAAACATCTTCGCAGGCAGGTTTTTAGCCAATTTTCCCTGTTTCGATGAGCTGTTGTAGGATAGGCCGAACTATGAGCTCCATTGCAAAGCTCATCTTACCGCCGGGTACGACAATCGTGTTGTGGCGTGACATGAATGAGCCATCAATCATGGCCAGCAGATATGGGAAGTCGACATTCTTGATACCGCGTAGGCGAATCACCACAAAACTCTCATCCAAACTAGGGATGCCTTTTGCATTAAGTGGGTTGGAAGTATCAACGGTCGGTACGCGCTGGAAGTTGATGTGAGTACGAGAAAACTGCGGAGTGATATAGTTGAGGTAATCGTCCATGGATCGCACGATTGAGTCCATTACCGCTTCACGCGAATGGCCGCGATCGCGAGTGTCACGTACGAATTTTTGGATCCACTCTAAGTTCACAATCGGCACCATGCCAATTAAGAAATCCACATGTTGAGCAACATTAACATCGCCATCGACCACGCCACCATGTAACCCTTCATAAAACAGCACGTCGCTGTTTTCGGGTAAGTCTTGCCACGGTGTAAACGTGCCTGGCATTTGATTGTAGGGAACCGCTTCGTCAAACGTGTGCAGATAACGGCGCACGCTGCCAGTACCGTCATGCCCGAACTTACGGAAAAACTCTTCTAATCCCGGGAAGTCATTAGCTTGTGGGCCAAAGTAGCTAATGTGTCGACCTTGCTCGCGGGCTTTGCGAATTTCGATGTCCATTTCTGGGCGAGTAAAGCGATGGAAGCTATCGCCTTCAACCCATGCGGGTTTAACGTTCATCATATTGAACATTTTACGGAAGGCTTCAGATGTAGTGGTCGTGCCGGCACCGGACGAACCAGTAACCGCAATAATTGGGTGTTTAGCTGACATGACAAACCTTGTCGAAAATTACTTACCTGTAATGTGCAGTAGAGTTACTACTGCACGGTCGATATCCCACTATAGCACGTAACAATACCTTGTCATCGAGTGGGATACGGTAAAATGTGAAGGGTCTAAAATTTTGTTTTATGCTGAATATCGACGGTTTCGTGTAGCTCAGAGAACACGATAACCGCTTCACCTTTTTCCAATTGAGCTTTAACTTGATCAATTTTGTCTTGCAAAGAAACCTCGACGGTTCCGTAATCCGTTCCTTCGCGTAAGACGAATTCACGAATTAAGTTTTCCAATGTTTCCGGCGCAATGTCTTGCCATGGAATGATCATAAATACCTCTAACTTTTATGATGAGCGGCTAGTTTACTGCGTTCGTTGCTTGGATACAGCAGAAAGGTAATCTGCGGCGATACTTTCGTAATACGCGGGCAGCGCTTCCTCCAACCAAAACTTAGGTTTTAACGCCGTTCCTGTCAGGAAGCCAACATGGCCACCGTGCTCAAAGAGACGGTAATCAATGTTATCTGGCAGAACAAATTTCGGGATCACATCGTCGGTCATGAACGGATCGTCTTTGGCATGGATGATCAGTGTGGGTAGCGTGATTTGCTGTAGTTTACTTAAGCCAGAGCATTGGTCGTAATAATCTTGTGCGTCTTTAAAGCCATGCAATGGTGCGGTGATCAAATCATCGAATTCATACAATCGTGTGACACGTTTTATTGAGTTGTAGGACAAAGCGAGCTCGCCATGCAATAGATGATGCTTTTGTAACGCGTTACGTTTCAGTGAAGAAAGCAGATAACGGCGATACACTTTCGAAAAGCCTTGTTCTATACGGTTCGCACACGCCGCTAGGTCTAAAGGAGCTGAGATAATAGTCGCTGCATTCAAAATAGGGTGGTCTTTATATTGGGCTAAATAATTCGCCAACATGTTACCGCCAAGAGAAATACCAACCGCAACTTTGGGATTATCAGGAAAACGTTGTTCAAGGTGCTCTAGGAAGTAACGAGCATCCGTCACTTCACCCGAGTGGTAAGCTCGTGCTTTTTTGTTTGGTTTACCGCTGCAGCCACGAAAATGCATCATCACCGACAGCCATCCAGATTGAGCAAATGCATTCATTAGCCCATTGGCATAAGGGCTATAGAAGCATCCCTCTAACCCATGAAATAAAACAAAAATCGGCTTTTTTAGTGCAGGCTCTTGGGTTGGGTCCTCGCTCCACGCGAGATCGAGAAAGTCGCCATCGGATGTATCGAGGGTTTGCCAAATCGGCGTAAACAACGCTTTTTTGCGAATAAAACGCGGCAAAAGCGTTTGGAGATGCGGGTTTTTGATCCCGGCGGCTGCGAAAAATTGTGTCATACCTAACTGCTCTTATGCGGTCCTTCGGTGTCCGTTGAAGAACTTATTAATATAATCCTTTATAAAGATTATAGGTATTCTACAGATTTATGGGCGTTTTGGTGGTTGAATGTTTGGCACCGGCATAGCAAAGGCTTGCTGCAAATGCTCCCCACCGAGTTGACGACAGTATCTCAACGTCAGTGGGTCACCATCATTTTTGAGTAGTGCAAGTGAGTTAATGCAGTCCACCAAATCCGCTTGTTGCTGCTTTTCTAGTTGCAGCTCAAACTGCAAGGTCTCACGATACAAAGCGTCATTGACTTGAGACTTAAGGTGGCGACGAAGGTCGCGAAAGGAGTGAAGTAAAGTTTCGCTTCTACCTAGACAGTCTTGCACCAAGGGCCAGTCTTTTTCTTGGAAAATGAGTTGCTGCTCATCGAGCCATCTGAGCAGCAGGAGTAGGTTCACGTTACCGTGGTAGTTGTTTTGCAATGATAAGCACGCCTCTTTCACTTCTCGCACACCATAAAACTGCAGACTAAACTGCCAAAGGTGTTCTAGGGTGAGTGTGTATTCAGCGTGTTGATTACTCATTGATTAAACTCTAGCTCCATCTGCTCCAACGTTTCTTGAGCAGACATCCATTCCATTTCAATTTCTTCGAGCTCAGCCTTACTAGAAGCTTGAAGTGCCAGCACTTGGTTAAGTTTAGCTTTATTTTCGGCCGCATACAGTGAGTTGTCCGCCAATTGTTCTTCAGCTTCGGCCAGTGCAGCACCTAACTTATCCATTTTATTTTCTAGTTGTGTCAGCGTTTTGCGAATTGGCGCTGTCTGTTTTCGAAACTCTGCATCGCGACGTTTTTGCTCTTTTTTCGCTGCCGCGCTGTTGGCACTATCTTTGGCTGGCTGTGCGGCTTGTGCTTCTTTGCGTTCCGCTCTTTGTTGTTCGGTTAACCACTTGTAATAGTCATTTAAGTCACCGTCGAACGGAGCAACTTGTCTATCATGCACTAAATACAAGTCATCGGTCGTAGCGCGCAGTAAATAGCGGTCGTGCGAAACAATCACCATCGCACCTTCGAATGTTTGCAGTGCCATCGTAAGTGCTTGGCGCATGTCCAAGTCTAAGTGGTTGGTCGGTTCATCAAGTAGCAACAGGTTTGGCTTTTGCCACACAATTAAAGCCAATACCAAACGGGCTTTTTCGCCACCAGAAAACGGCGCAACTTTTTCTAGTGCTTTGTCACCTTGGAAGCCAAAGCTACCTAGGTAATCACGTAGCTGCTGTTCGGTTTGATCGGGTGCGATTTGCATCATGTGTTGCAGCGGCGTTTCTTCAGGATGAAGCGTTTCTAACTGGTGCTGAGCGAAGTAACCAATTTTCACGCCTTGTGAGTAAGTTAGGTCACCACCTTGCGCGTTAAGTTCACCAGAGAGCAGCTTGATTAAGGTCGATTTACCCGCACCATTACGGCCGAGTAGACCAATACGACTGCCAGGAACCAAGTTCAAGCGGATCTTCTCTAAGATGAGGTTGTCACCGTAACCTGCAGATACTTCATCCATCATCATGATTGGGTTTGGCAGCGCAGCTGGCTCACGGAATTGGAAGCTAAATGGGTTATCGAATTGAGCTGGCAGTACTTTTTCCATGCGCTCCAAAGCTTTGATACGGCTTTGGGCTTGGCGTGCTTTTGATGCTTTGTAACGGAAGCGGTCGATGTAGCTTTGCATGTGCGACATCTGCTTCTGTTGCTTTTCAAACATCGCTTGTTGTAACACCATCTTTTGTGCGCGTTGGTTTTCGAATGACGAGTAGTTACCCGTGTATTCGTTCAGCTGCTGATTCTCGATGTGAATGATGCGACCAACAATTGGATCAAGGAAGTCTCGGTCGTGCGAGATCAGAATCAGCGTGCCAGGGTAGTTTTGTAGCCAACGCTCTAACCACATTACCGCGTCCAAATCCAAGTGGTTGGTTGGCTCATCGAGTAGCAATAAGTCAGAACGACACAATAGCGCTTGAGCCAAGTTAAGACGCATACGCCAACCACCCGAGAATTGGGTCAAACTCCAACTCATTTGCTCTTGGCTGAACCCTAAACCATCGAGCAGTTCTGCCGCGCGAGCGCGAATGCTGTAACCACCAATGGTTTCAATTTTACCGTGTATCTCGGCAACTAGGGTTCCGTTGTCTTGTGTTTCTGCTTCAGCTAACTGCTTTTCGAGAGCGCGGTATTCGCGATCACCATCAATGACGTATTCCAGTGCAGTGCGCTCTAGCGCAGGCGTTTCCTGTGCGACCCAGGCCAACTCCCAATGTTGAGGTTGGCTAAATGAGCCTGCATCAATTGACAGTTCATCTTTCAGTAGGGCAAACAGCGTTGATTTACCGCAGCCGTTTTTGCCCACAAGACCGACTTTATCGCCAGGGTGAATAGTCGCAGAAGCTTGGTCTAAAAGAGGTTTACCGCCACGCAGTAACTGAATATCAGAGAAGGTAATCATAAAGTTTTCATTCACTTTGCGCAGTGCGCGTTGCTTGGTTACATAGCGAAGTGGTTTCAATCGTTTTTAAAGCCACTTGGGTATATATCTAGCGGTGAATAGTAGGGGTATTGGCCGGAAAAGTCGATTGATTCGCTTTAATTGCATTATGCTGTACAAAAAAGTATAACAATTTGATAACGGATAAAAATAACCACAAGGACGACCATTTGGCTGTTGCACCGTCTATTCTCCCAAAAGTTCTGGTCATTTATGCTCATCCAGAGCCACATAACTCGATTGCCAATCAAGTGATGATAAAAAAAGCTCAGTCGCTTGATCACGTCACTGTGCACGATCTTTACGGTGTTTACCCCGATTTCTTTATTGATGTGAATTACGAACATGAGTTGTTGCTCGCTCACGATGTGATTGTATTTCACCACCCACTTTATATGTATTCATGTCCAGCCCTATTAAAAGAGTGGCTAGACCGAGTGTTAGGTAAAGGCTTTGCGTTTGGCGGAGGTGCGGCGCTAGAAGGAAAATACTGGCGCAGTGTCATTACAACAGGTGGTAAAGAAGAAGCCTTCAGCGCGAAGGGGTACAACAAATACCCACTTGAGCAAATCTTGCAACCGTTTGAACTGACGGCAGCCCTATGCCAAATGCACTGGATTGAACCTCTGGTGTTGTATTGGTCAAGAAATGTTTCGGATATTGAACGCTACGAACATGCCGAGTTATACCGTGGATGGCTGAGTAACCCACTTGAAAACTGGCAAGCGGCAGATCGAGGAGGTCAGTATGGCGATCACCAGTGAGTTTCTTCAAAGCAGTGTGGTCTTTCTTTCGGCTGCGGTTATTGCGGTGCCGATTGCTCAGCGCCTTGGGCTTGGCTCGGTTTTAGGTTATTTACTCGCTGGTGTGTTGATTGGCCCATGGGGGCTTGGCTTAATTAGCGACGTTGATGCCATTTTGCATTTTGCCGAGCTTGGGGTTGTGTTGTTACTGTTTTTGATAGGGCTGGAATTAAACCCTAAAAAATTGTGGCAGATGCGAGGGCCGATTTTAGGTTTAGGCGGTGCGCAGGTTGTGGTCACGACCGCCGTGATTGGTAGTGTCGTCAGTATGTTTGGCGTAAGCATGCAAGTGAGTTTGGTGATCGGGATGGGGTTGGCGCTGTCCTCGACGGCGATTGCGCTTAAAGTCATTGAAGAGCAAGGGCTTAATGGTACCGAAACGGGGCAATCTGGTTTTGCGGTGCTGCTCTTTCAAGATATTGCAGTGATCCCGATGCTGGCGATGTTGCCCTTGCTAGCAGGCGGGCATAGTGGTGGAAGTTGGTTGGATGTCTTCACTATTTTAGGCAGTGTGGTAGCACTGTTGATTGGAGGTCACTTTTTACTACGTCCGCTATTTCGTTTTGTCGTGATGAGCGGCGTTCGTGAGCTCTTTACCGTTGCTGCACTTTTAGTCGTGCTTGGCATTTCGGTCGTGATGCAAAAGCTTGGCCTTTCGATGGCATTGGGGACTTTTTTAGCAGGCGTTTTGCTGGCAGAGAGTGAGTATCGCCATGAGCTGGAAATCGCTATCGAGCCATTTAAAGGTCTGTTGTTGGGGTTATTCTTTATTGCGGTGGGCATGGCGGTAAACTTGGGGTTATTGGCATTACACCCTTTAGAGATTCTCGGTGCGGTGGTGGCTTTGGTCGTGGTTAAGGGTTTGGTTTTGTATGCATTGGCGAGAGCTGCCCGTGTCGGAGCCAAAGCGAGAAGCCGTATGGCTGCAATTTTGAGCCAAGGCGGTGAGTTTGCCTTTGTCATATTTACCGCGGCGAGCCAAGAGGGCATTTTGTCCAAAGAGCAAGTGGCGTTTCTGTTGGTGGTGGTCAGTCTATCCATGGTGACGACTCCTCTTTTGCTGATGGGACAAAAGAAGTGGTTTGCTCATACCCTGAATCAAGAAGAAGAGGGCATGACCACGAAAGTCGTGGATCGCCGACCACGCGTTATCATTGCAGGCTTTGGACGTTTCGGTCAGATCGTCGGACGTTTAATGTATGCCAATAAAATCAAAGTGACAGTATTAGAAAGTGATGCCAGCCAAATCCACCTATTACGTAAGTATGGTTACAAAGTGTTTTATGGCGATGCTACACAAATTGACCTATTGAGGGCTGCTGGCGCTGATAAAGCGGAAGCATTGATTATTTGTACTGATTCACCTGATGAGGTGATGGCCATCGTGGACATTTGTCGCGTGCACTTCCCGAAACTTAAGTTGTTAGCCCGAGCAAGAAGCCGTGTCGAGGCTTACCAGTTAATGAGTCATGGTGTAGAGAATTACTCTCGTGAAACATTTCTAGGGGCACTAGATCTCGGTCGCCAAGCGCTCGTAGAACTGGGTATGCATCCTTATCAAGCAAAGCGGGCAGAAGCACATTTTCGCAAGTTAGATAATGCTATGCTTAAGGACTTATTGCCTCAACACAATGAAGATAAGAAATTAGCTCAAAGAGCGAAAGAGGCCCGCAAAGAGCTAGAAGAAATATTTGGTCGTGAAATGGAGAGCGACCATCAGTCACCTAATCATTGGAAGTAGTACTTGAGCCAAGACTCAAGCTAAGGAAATAGCGTGAAAATCAAGAAACGTTTTATTGCCGGCGCTAGCTGCCCAAATTGCAGCCAGCAAGATACCCTGCGCTGGTGGATTGAAAATAACATCGAATTAGTTGAGTGTGTCGAGTGTGAGTTTACAGAGCAGCGCAAACCACAATCTGTAGAGAAAAATAAACACTCAGATCAGGAAATGATCGGAATTTTTAAGCCGGAGTAATTGAACTTCGATAATTGATCCCCATAATACACCCAGATATCTCAGTACTTAACCCCATTCAGGTTAAGTCAATTAATCTCCCTGGAGTTAGTATGAAAATTGAAAAGAACGTTGTTGCAAGCCTTGCATACAAAGTAATGATGGAAGACGGTGTCGTTGTTGATCAATCAACAGCAGAAGCACCTCTAGATTACCTTCACGGTCACAACAACCTAATCACAGGTCTTGAAAAAGAACTTGAAGGTAAAGTGGCTGGCGACAAGTTCTCAGTAACGGTAGCTCCTGAAGAAGCTTACGGTGAGCACAACGATGCGCTAGTACAGCGCGTTCCTGCGGACGTGTTCCAAGGCGTTGAGCAAATCGAAGTGGGCATGCGCTTCCTAGCTGACACTGACCAAGGTCCAATCCCTGTTGAAGTAACAGAAGTTGACGGCAACGAAGTGGTTGTTGACGGTAACCATATGTTAGCTGGTCAAACACTAACTTTCGAAGTAGAAGTTATGTCTACACGTGAAGCAACAGCAGAAGAGATCGAACACGGTCACATCCACCAAGGTGGTGGCTGTTGTGGTGGTCACGATCATGACCACGATCACGAAGAAGAAGGCGGCTGCTGTGGCGGCGGTAGCTGTGGTTCTCACTAATCATAAGCGCCTTCACTAGATAATCTTATCTAGCAAAGCTTTGAAAAGCGCAAGTTGAGTTTTCAACTTGCGCTTTTTGTTTATCTAAGGTGTAGTGCCAACCATACAAGGAATAACAGTTGGACAAAGTGATGACGAAACCTTTCTCGATTGCCATTCATGGTGGTGCGGGCACAATCTTGCGTGAACAGATGAGCGATGAGCTGCAACAATCCATCTTGGCGGATTTAGAAGCTGCGGTAAAAGCGGGACATCAAATTCTAGACACGGGCGGTGAAGCCTTAGATGCAGTCGTAGCGGCAGTGAAAGTATTGGAAGACTCTCCTAACTTTAATGCGGGTAAAGGCTCAGTGCTGACCAACAACGAAATGGTTGAAATGGACGCTTCTGTGATGGATGGGCGAAACCTTGCAGCAGGCGCGGTCGCTGGGGTTCGTCATATCAGAAACCCAATTGAGCTCGCTCGTGACGTGATGCGAAACAGCAATCATGTGTTGTTGGTGGGTGAGGGCGCAGAGAAGTTTGCTTTTGAGCAAGGTCATGAGTATACCGAGCAAGATTACTTCTTCACTGATCGTCGTTATGAACAACTGATTTCTATGCGTGAGAAAGGCTTGTTTGCTCTTTCCGAGTCCCGTTACCCAGATGACCGTAAGCACGGTACGGTTGGTGCGGTGGCATTGGACCAACAAGGCAACTTAGCCGCTGCCACCAGTACGGGTGGCGTGACGAATAAGAAATACAACCGAGTCGGAGATTCGGCTCTTATTGGTTGTGGTACGGTGGCCGAAAATGGCGTTGTTGCAGTTTCCACTACGGGTGTCGGTGAGTTCTTTATTCGTAAACGTGTTGCGGAAGACGTTGCAGCACGTATGCGTTACTTACAAGAAGATATTCATACGGCTTGTGAACACATTATCCAAGGTGATCTCAAACAGATGGGCGGAGAGGGCGGTTTGATTGCCATTGATGCTAAAGGTGAGATGCACTTTGCGATGAACAGTTCTGGCATGTACCGAGCAGGCATTAATACGCAAGGCGAGCTGAGCGTTAAAATCTACGCCGACGAATAGCTTCCTCTTGAGTGCCTTCTTAAGTAATTAATACAACAAAGCCCAGAACATGTTCTGGGCTTTATGCTATTTGAGCCTGCATTTTAATAATGCGGTGGTGGGGTTTCTTCTGACGGATCGGCTAAATTCGACGAGTCCATATTTTTTACTTTACCTACCACATATTTCATCTGATCGAGCATCTTGGTAATTTGCAGTTGTTGCTGCGATAAAGCGCCGTTCAGATCTTCAATAGTCTGTTCTTGGAACGCAAGCTGACATTCTAAGTCATTAATGCGTGCTTCCAATTGCTGAATGATTTTTTCTGTCATGATCCGTTCTCTAACTGCCAAGCTTGGGCAATACCTGCTGAAGTAGCAGTAATTACGCGTTGTTTTGAATCAAAGGCTGCATCATACACGACCGCACGGGGAGGGCGAGTGTCTTTTTTGGGCTCCACTTCAAATCCACTCATTCGTTTTCCGGTTTGAGTATCCCATATTGACACACGGCCAGAAGGGCTTCCTGTGACTAGTTGAGTCCCGTCGTCAGAAAATCGTGCGGTAGAGAAAATTAATTGGCGTGACCAACTGCTCAACTGTGTGACTTCTTGTCCAGTTTTTAAATCCCAAACAATCGCTTGGTTTCCGCCATCAGATGTCATTGCGAATTTTCCATCTCTTTGCAGGGCCACGCGAACAATTCGTTGTTCATGTTCGAAGGTTCGTAGTACTTGTCCGGTTTCGGTATCCCACAGATACGCTTTATAGTCATTACCTCCGGTTAGGGCGAAGCGCCCATTAGGAGAAATGGCCACGGAATTGACTTTTTCACGATGCGCAAGGAACTCCATGCGACGCCCGGTGACTAAGTTGACATAAATTGCTTTACCGTTGGATAACCCAAGCAGAACTTGTTCACCATTACTGGTGATATCAACGTCGCGAATGAGCGCATCAGAGATAGACCAAAGGCCTTCGGATTGCGTCCAGCCTAGGTCCCAAACTGCGAAGTTCATTTGGCTTGCTGTAATTGCGTAGCGACCATTGTCAGATATGCGGATATGGGAAACCACATTGGCATCGGCATCGAGTTCACCCAGGTTGGCTAGTTGTTCATTTTGCTCTAGGTCCCACAACATCAAATGACGTTGTTGAGAATAGAGCAGAGCAAACCGTCCATCTCTGCTAAGTGCGAAGCTCGTCGCACCTTGAGGTTCTATCGGCCAACGCTGCACTTCACGCTCGGCGAAAAAGCAACCATTTAACGTGGTGATGACAATTAAATATAGGAATAAATGAAAAATTCTTTGCATCACATCTAATAATCCGGTTTGTGTCTTAAGACATATAGCTAGTATATTGGTATAACGATTGTCTTCACTAGTCTCATAGAAGATTTGTGCACAACAACCAATGGCAGAGCCATTATTGGGAGAATTTAATGAAATCAGTTTTAAAAGTGTCGCTACTTGCTGCAACAGTTATGCTAGCGGTAGGTTGTCAGAAAGAAGAAACTAAAACAGAAACCGCACCTCAAGCAGAACAAGTTCAAGCAGAAACCGGTAAAGCGGTTCACTTTAAAACCGACGACGACAAAGCGGCATACGCAATCGGTGTTTCATTTGCTAACTACCTAAGCACAAGCATCGACAAGCCAAGCGAAATCGGCATTAATCTTAACAAAGATTTGGTACTAAAAGGTATCGAAGACGTCTTCAAAGGCAATGCTGAATTGAATGAAGAAGAAACACGTGCAGCACTAGAATCTCTAGACAAGCGTGTTGCAGAAAAGATGCAAGCACAAGCGGCTGAGAAAGCAGCTGAAGCGAAAAAAGCTGGCGATGATTTCCGAGCTGAGTTTGAGAAGCAAGAAGGCGTAGTGAAGACAGATACAGGTCTTCTATACCAAGTAATGACACCAGCTGAAGGTGAGAAGCCAAAAGACACTGATACGGTTCAAGTACACTACAAAGGTACTCTGATCGACGGTACTCAGTTCGACAGCTCATACGATCGTGGTGAACCTGCAACGTTCCCACTTAACCGTGTAATCCCAGGTTGGACAGAGGGTGTTCAGTTAATGCCTGTGGGTTCTAAATTCAAATTCGTTATCCCGCCAGAGCTAGCATACGGTGACCAAGACACACCAAGCATTCCTGCTAACTCAACGCTAGTATTTGAAGTTGAGCTGCTAAAAGTTGAGAACGACAACGCAGAGCAATAACAATAAGCTGCGATAAGTTATTGAAAAAGGTCCGTTTAACGGGCCTTTTTTGTTCTAGGTCACTAGTTGGTGAGTTTGCTAGGTTGCTTTTCAAATTTTCTGATAAACTTACACCAATTTGTTGATTTTTCGCTCGAAGGCTTATGACAACTACAGAAACAATAAACGCGGAGATGTTGCTCGAAATGGAATCCGTTAACGTGATGCCGTTTACCGAGCACGACAAAATCATTTTAAGATCTTATGAGGCGGTCGTGGATGGTATCGCCAGCCTGATAGGTCCATTTTGTGAAATCGTTCTTCACTCTCTAGAAGACTTAAATACCTCTGCAATTAAAATCGCTAACGGTGAAAACACGGGGCGCCAAGTCGGCTCACCAATCACCGATTTAGCGCTTAAGATGCTAAAAGACATCGAAGGCTCGGAGCGCAACTTCTCACGTTCGTACTTTACCCGTGCAAAAGGTGGCGTGTTGATGAAGTCGATTACTGTCGCCATTCGTAATGGCGAAAATCGCGTGATTGGTTTGTTGTGTATCAACGTCAACTTGGATGCGCCTTTCTCGCAAGTCCTTCAGTCTTTCATGCCGACGCAAGAAGCGAAAGAAGCGGCTTCCTCGGTCAACTTTGCTAGTGATGTAGAAGAGCTGGTGGACCAAACTGTTGAACGCACCATCGAAGAGATCAATGCGGATAAGTCCGTGTCTAACAACACCAAAAATCGCCAGATCGTGATGGAGTTGTACGACAAAGGTATCTTCGATATTAAAGATGCCATCAACCGTGTCGCGGATCGCCTTAATATTTCAAAACACACCGTTTACTTGTACATTCGTCAACGTAAAACCGAGGATGATGAAAGGTGAGCAAACTGACTTACACGTTAGTGGTGAATGGTCCCGTTTATGGCAGCCAGTCAGCGCGCAGTGCTTATCAGTTCGCCAAAGCGGTGATAGAGCAAGGCCATCAGCTAGTGAGCGTCTTCTTTTATCAAGATGGTGTGACTAATGGTACTGCTTTGAGTGTGCCAGCCAACGATGAGTTTGATCTCAATAAGGCGTGGCAGTTTTTGGCTAAAGAGCATGGTGTTCGCCTAGAAACTTGTGTCGCGGCCGCTTTGCGTCGCGGGATTGTAAGTGAAGAAGAAGCAAATCAACATGGTTTGGTACAGAACAATCTAGCCGATGGTTTTGAACAAGCAGGCTTAGGTAGCCTAGCTGAAGCGATGTTAACCCAAGACAGAGTGGTACAGTTTTGAGTCAGTTAACTTATCTATTTCGTAGTGCGCCACATGGCAGTGCAGCTGGTCGTGAAGGTGTGGATGCACTGTTAGCCGCGTCGGCTTACTGTGAAGATATCAGCGTCATTTTCATGGGTGACGGGGTATACCAGCTTCTACTCGGGCAAGACCCCAACAATATTTTGAGTAAAGATTACGCGCCGATGTTAAAGCTTTTCGATTTATACGACATCGAACAAGTCTTTGTGTGTTCAGAGTCGTTAACCCAGCGAGGTTTGGCGCAAGCGGATTTAGTCATTGAAGCCCAAGCGTTAAGCTCAGAACAGCTCAAAGATAAGTTACAACACGCTGGCAAGCTACTGTCTTTTTGAGGAAGTTATGTTACACATCATAAAAACAGTTTCTGCTCTAGAAGACGCTATGCCTTTATGCAGTGAACAGGATGACATCTTACTTATAGAAGATGCAGTGTACGCTGCTAACTCGCAACATAAAGCACTTTCCCATCTAAAAAACCGCAGCGTATTTGTGTTAGAGAGCGATGCACAAGCTCGCGGTATTGCAAATCGTATTAGTCCATCGCTGACGATTGTGAATTATTCAGGCTTCGTTGAACTAACAGCAAAACAGGATAAATCCCTAACTTGGGATTGAACAAGATTTGCTGTCGACAAAGCTTTACGGATGAATTGTTCTAATTGAACAAAAAAGATCCGTATATTTCTTGACACACCTCTCACTGCTGCATAGAATTTTGCGTCCCTAACTGCATTGGCAGTTGGGGATAGATTTTTCACAAAGCTTACTTTCAAGTAAATCAGGAGCTAGTTAATGGCAACTATTAACCAGTTGGTACGTAAGCCACGTGCAAAGCAAGTTGTTAAAAGCAACGTGCCTGCACTAGAAGCGTGCCCACAAAAACGTGGTGTATGTACTCGTGTTTACACTACTACACCTAAAAAACCTAACTCAGCACTTCGTAAAGTTTGTCGTGTACGTCTGACAAACGGCTTCGAAGTTACATCGTACATCGGCGGTGAAGGTCACAACCTTCAAGAGCACTCAGTTGTTCTAATCCGTGGTGGTCGTGTTAAAGACCTTCCAGGTGTGCGTTACCACACTGTTCGCGGCGCACTAGACTGTGCTGGCGTAAATGACCGTAAACAAGGTCGTTCTAAGTACGGTGTGAAGCGTCCTAAGTCTTAATGGATTCCGTTAAGTAAGGCCAAACACTAAATTATTTTTAATTTTTTGAAAAAACTGAAAAGTTTTGGATAAAACCTGAAGAAGACAACGGAGATAAATCCATGCCACGTCGTCGCGTCATTGGTCAGCGTAAGATCCTTCCAGATCCAAAATTCAAATCTGAATTGCTGGCAAAATTCGTTAACATCCTAATGGTTGACGGTAAAAAATCTACTGCAGAGAAAATCGTTTACACTGCACTAGATGCTATGGCTGAAAAGTCTGGTAAAGACCACTTAGCTATTTTTGAAGAAGCTCTTGAAAACGTTCGCCCAGCGGTAGAGGTTAAATCTCGCCGTGTTGGTGGTTCAACTTACCAAGTACCTGTAGAAGTACGTCCGGTTCGCCGTAACGCACTTGCTATGCGTTGGTTGGTTGAAGCTGCGCGCAAGCGTGGTGAAAAATCTATGGCTCAACGCCTAGCTGCTGAAATGCTAGACGCGTCTGAGAACAAAGGTACTGCGGTTAAGAAACGTGAAGACGTTCACCGCATGGCTGACGCAAACAAAGCGTTCGCTCATTACCGTTGGTAATACCTTCTGTGCTGCGAGGTTCTCTCGCAGCACTTTTCTATACTCTAAGGTACACCTTAGTAAGAGGATACAATCGTGGCTCGTAAAACTCCTATTGAGCTATACCGTAATATCGGTATCTGTGCTCACGTAGATGCAGGAAAAACAACCACAACTGAGCGTATTCTGTTCTACACTGGCCTTTCTCACAAAATCGGCGAAGTTCACGATGGTGCAGCAACCATGGACTGGATGGAGCAGGAGCAGGAGCGTGGTATCACTATCACATCCGCTGCGACTACTACATTCTGGCGTGGTATGGAAGCACAGTTCCCTGAGCATCGCGTAAACATCATTGATACCCCTGGACACGTTGACTTTACTATCGAAGTAGAGCGTTCTCTTCGTGTACTTGATGGTGCTGTGGTTGTGTTCTGTGGCTCATCTGGTGTTGAACCTCAGTCTGAAACTGTATGGCGTCAAGCAGACAAATACCACGTTCCACGTTTGGTATTTGTAAACAAGATGGACCGTGCGGGCGCAGACTTCCTACGCGTTGTGAACCAAATTAAGAATCGTCTTGGTGCGACTCCTGTTCCAATCCAGCTGAACGTTGGTGCGGAAGATGAGTTCAGAGGTGTCATCGACCTTATCAAGATGAAAATGATCAACTGGAATGATGCCGATCAAGGCACTTCGTTTACTTACGAAGACATCCCAGCTGACATGATTGAACTTGCTGAAGAGTGGCGCAACCACATGGTTGAATCCGCTGCTGAAGCTAGCGAAGAGCTGATGGACAAGTACCTTGAAGAAGGTGAATTGACTGAAGCTGAGCTCAAACAAGCTCTACGTACTCGCACACTAAATAACGAAATCGTACTGGCTACTTGTGGTAGTGCGTTTAAGAACAAAGGTGTTCAAGCGGTACTGGATGCAGTAGTTGAGTTCTTGCCATCGCCTGTTGACGTACCTGCAATTAAAGGTGTCGACGAAAGAGAAAATGAAGTTGAGCGTCATGCTGACGACAACGAACCTTTCTCTGCGCTAGCGTTTAAGATTGCGACTGACCCATTCGTGGGCACGTTAACTTTCATGCGTGTTTACTCCGGTGTTGTAAACTCGGGTGACGCTGTTTACAACTCAGTAAAAGAGAAGAAAGAGCGTTTCGGTCGTATCGTTCAGATGCATGCGAATAAGCGTGAAGAAGTGAAAGAAGTTCGCGCTGGTGATATTGCAGCTGCTATCGGTCTGAAAGACGTAACCACAGGTGACACGCTGTGTGATCAGAACCACAAAGTGATTCTAGAGCGCATGGAGTTCCCTGAACCAGTTATTCAGATTGCTGTAGAGCCTCGTTCTAAGGCAGACCAAGAGAAAATGGCTATCGCGCTAGGTAAACTAGCAGCGGAAGATCCATCATTCCGCGTGGAAACGGACGACGAATCAGGTCAGACTCTGATCTCAGGTATGGGTGAACTTCACCTAGACATTATCGTTGATCGTATGAAGCGTGAATTCAGCGTTGATTGTAACGTTGGTAAACCTCAGGTTGCTTACCGTGAAACCATTCGTGGTAAAGCGGAAGTTGAAGGTAAGTTTGTTCGTCAATCAGGTGGTCGTGGTCAATACGGTCATGTTTGGGTCAAACTTGAGCCTTCTGAGCCTGGTGAAGGTTTCGTATTCGTAGACGAAATCGTGGGCGGTGTGATTCCTAAGGAATACATCAGTTCGGTATCGAAAGGTATCGAAGAGCAAATGAATAGTGGTGTTCTAGCGGGTTACCCTGTACTAGATATTAAAGCTACACTATTTGATGGTTCTTACCACGATGTAGACTCAAGCGAGATGGCGTTTAAGATCGCTGGCTCGATGGCATTCAAGAAAGGTGCACTAGAAGCACAACCTGTGATTCTAGAACCTATGATGAATGTCGAAGTAACCACTCCGGAAGACTGGATGGGTGACGTTGTTGGTGACCTAAACCGTCGTCGCGGTATCATTGAAGGCATGGACGAAGGTGTGGCTGGTCTTAAGATCATCCGTGCTCAAGTACCACTATCCGAAATGTTCGGTTACGCAACTGATCTACGTTCTGCAACTCAAGGCCGTGCGTCTTACTCTATGGAGTTTCACGAGTACGCTGAAGTGCCGAAAAACTTCGCAGATAAAATTATTGCAGAGCGTGGTTACTAATTGACGATTGAACTGCAAAAAGTTTACGACTTTTTGCGAGATCAGGGCGTCCAAATATTGCGCTAACGGGCGTTGGCGCATAAAATAACAATTTCTGGCGCGTCGTCGATCAATAATGATCACGACGAATCATAACTAGGAAGGAACACGATCGTGTCTAAAGAAAAATTTGAACGTACGAAACCGCACGTTAACGTTGGTACTATCGGCCACGTTGACCACGGTAAAACA
>NZ_JAWOVZ010000028.1:0-51749 GCF_033340175.1 Vibrio sp. 1557
GTCTACGTTTCGCGATCCGTGAAGGTGGCCGTACAGTAGGTGCTGGTGTTGTTGCTAAGATCTTCGACTAATTCATAACGAATTAAACGAAATCTTGCACTGTTCTTCTTTTTGAAGAAAGCGCATCGAAAAGGGAAGCTTAGGCTTCCCTTTTTCATTTCTAGATTACATTTAGTTATAAGTGTTGAAATAAAAGACGTCACTTTTTCGATTTAAAAACAGAGTTTTACCGGCTTTGTTTCTTAACGCTTTTACTCACCCCTCTTAACCCTTTGATCTTTTCCTGCAGCGGTAAAATCTTTATAACCAAATATTCTGAGCGGACACCATAATGCGACTGGTAACAAGAACTATTCTTGTTTATATTGTTTGTCACAGATTAGTTTTATAGGTTTTTTGAGTATGTACGTTTGTCTTTGCCATGGTGTCTCCGACAAAAAAATTAGGAAGTTGGCGATAGATGAAGGCGTAACAGATATTAAAGGAATCAAAAAGTGCACGGCATTGGGCAGCCAATGTGGTAAGTGCATCAGACAGGCCAAGGAAATTTTAGCGGAAACTAGTTACACGGAATTTAAACAAGCCAGCTAATTGCTGTAAGTATGCAGTAATTATTTGCCTTACATTTTGACACCTTCTCATTTGCTTCTACATTTAAATGAAGCCAAAGAGGAGGGTTTTGTCATGAAAGGCGATCCAATCATCATTCAACATCTCAATAAAGTGCTCGGTAACGAGCTCGTCGCTATTAATCAGTATTTTCTTCACGCCCGAATGTATAAAGACTGGGGCTTAAAGCACCTAGCAGACAAGGAATATCACGAATCTATCGATGAGATGAAGCATGCCGATCATCTAATTGAGCGTATTTTGTTCCTTGAAGGCCTACCGAACCTACAAGATTTAGGTAAGTTGATGATTGGTGAAGATACCAAGGAAATGTTCGAGTGTGACTTAAAGCTTGAAATGGCGGCTATTCCAGATTTAAAAGATGCGATTGCCTACGCTGAAGACATTCGAGATTATGTGTCTCGAGATCTCTTCCAAGATATTCTTGAAGATGAAGAAGAACATGTTGATTGGCTAGAGACGCAACTTGGCTTGATTGAAATGTCTGGTATTGAGAATTATCTCCAAGCGCAATACGTGGACGAAGAGTAACGATACTTTCTGAGTTTGCATACTCCAATAATAGTAAGAAGAAAGAGCACCTGACTCGAAAATCAGGTGCTTAACCCCGTTATCTGGTCTAATCTCTTTTATTATCGGCTTTTTAAGGATATTGCTCGCAATCTTGCCTATGAAGTTTGATTTCTATCCGATAGAATTTATGCCCCCTTACCTAAAAATAAAAAAGAGAAACGTCCATGTCTGAAGACAACCACCAAGCAGCCACTCCAGAAGAAGAACATCGCCAAAAAGCATTGGATTACCATGCTTATCCAACTCCAGGAAAGATTGCTGTCGAACTTACAAAGCCTGCGGAAACGGCGGGTGATCTTGCCCTTGCATACAGCCCAGGAGTTGCAGAGCCAGTGCGTGAAATCGCACAAAACCCGGATAACGTGTACAAGTACACTGCAAAAGGGAACATGGTTGCTGTTATTTCTAACGGTACCGCTATTCTAGGTCTAGGTAACCTAGGTCCACTTGCATCTAAGCCAGTGATGGAAGGTAAAGCGTTACTGTTTAAGCGTTTTGCAGGTCTTGACTCTATTGATATTGAAGTTAAGCACCGCACGATCGATGAATTTGTTGATACTGTTGCGAGCATTGCAGACACTTTTGGCGGTATTAACCTTGAAGATATTAAAGCACCAGACTGTTTTGAGATTGAAAAGCGTCTGATTGAACGTTGTGATGTACCAGTATTCCACGATGATCAACATGGTACTGCTATTGTAACGGCAGCGGGTATGCTGAATGCAATCGAACTTCAAGGTAAGAAACTTGAAGATTCAACAATTGTTTGTCTTGGCGCTGGCGCTGCCGCTGTAGCGTGTATGGAGCTTCTGATCAAATGCGGCGCAATGCGCGAAAAAATCTACATGCTAGATCGCAAAGGTGTGATTCACACTCGTCGTGATGATCTTAATGAATATAAGCAGCTATTTGCGAACAATACAGATAAGCGCACACTAGAAGACGTGATTGAAGGTGCAGATCTGTTCCTAGGTGTATCTGGTCCAAACCTATTGCCAGCGGAAGCGTTGAAGTTGATGGCAGATAAGCCAATCGTATTCGCATGTTCTAACCCGGATCCTGAAATCAAGCCGGAACTTGCTCACGCAGTTCGTGATGACTTGATCATGGGCACTGGCCGTAGTGATTATCCTAACCAAGTTAACAACGTATTGTGTTTCCCATTCATTTTCCGCGGTGCTCTTGATGTGCGTGCAAGTGAAATCAATGATGAAATGAAACTTGCAGCCGTTGAGGCGATTCGTGAGCTAGCAAAAGAGCCTGTACCTGAAGCCGTATTGAAGGCTGCAGGTGTTGATAAGCTAGAGTTTGGTGCGGACTATATTATTCCAAAACCAATGGATTCACGTTTGCTACCACGTGTTGCAAAAGCGGTTGCTCAGGCGGCGGTTAATTCAGGTGTAGCTCGTATCGAGATGCCTGAAAACTACATGGCAGAGTAATATATCTTTCAGATGTGATACACAAAAATGGGACGCTATTGCGTCCCATTTTTATGTCATTCATTTGGCTCGAGGCAAGAGTTATTACCTGAAACCTCTTATCAGGCTTTTTTATTCTTCGTCGAATGACTCAAATTCGATGCCCATTTCCGTCATCAGCGCTTTTACTTCTGTTGGAATATCATCAGGACGGTCTTTACGAAGGTCTTCATCTGTCGGAAGTGGCTGACCTGTGTACGCGTGCAAAAATGCCTCGCATAGCAATTCGCTATTGGTTGCATGGCGTAAGTTATTGATCTGACGGCGAGTACGCTCATCAGTTAGCACCTTTAAAACTTTTAGCGGGATAGAGACGGTAATTTTTTTTACTTGTTCGCTTTTTTTGCCGTGCTCTGCATATGGGCTAATGTATTCGCCATTCCAGTCAGCCATTGCACACCTTCATTTATGTAATCGGTTAAAAATAATTTAGGTGCTGATTTTAGCTGCATTTACCGCCATAAGCAAAGACATATAGACGTCTAGAAGTGTTGACGTCTCATTTTTTGACGAGTAAAGTGAACATAACAGCAAAGGAAGCGTGTTGATCACTTTATGTTACACATTAGATATAGCGCATTCCTATTTAGAAGTCATTACCCGTGAAAGGATACACCCATGAGCACTCGCAAACCTGCGACCATTGCAGTACGCACTGGTATTGAATCAGACAGCCAATATCATGCTGTCGTTCCACCTATTTATCTTTCCACTAACTATGGTTTTCCTGCTTTTGGTGAAGTGCCCAAGTATGATTACACACGATCTGGTAATCCAAACCGCGGACTGTTGGAAAGTGCGCTATCTGAACTCGAGTCTGGAAAAGGAGCGGTTGTTACTAATTGCGGTACGTCGGCATTAAATTTATGGGTTTCCGCTTTTCTCGGCCCAGATGATCTCATTATTGCTCCTCACGATTGTTATGGTGGTACCTATCGTCTTTTTAATACCCGAGCTAACAAAGGCGATTTTAAGGTTCAGTTTGTCGATCAATCAGACGAACAGGCTTTAGATGCTGCATTGGCACAAAAACCAAAACTCATTTTGCTAGAAACTCCGTCAAACCCTCTGGTTCGCGTAGTGGATATTGCAGCTACTTGTGAAAAAGCGAAACAAGTCGGCGCGTTAGTTGCGGTGGACAATACCTTTTTGACACCCGTGTACCAAAAACCTTTAGAGCTAGGTGCGGATTTTGTTATCCACTCCACAACAAAGTACATCAACGGTCATTCGGACGTAATTGGTGGGGTAATCATCACCAACACAGAAGCGCATGCAGAAGAGCTTGCATGGTGGGGCAATTGTATTGGTGCAACGGGCACACCTTTCGATAGTTACATGACACTGCGAGGTATTCGTACGCTTGGTGCTCGTATGAGAGTACATGAAGAGAGCTCACAGCAGGTACTAGCTTACCTACAGAAACAAGCGTTAGTTAAAACTATCTATCATCCAAGCCTGCCGGAACATCCAGGTCACGACATTGCTAAAAAGCAGCAAACGGGCTTTGGCTCTATGTTGAGTTTTGAGTTTGCTGGTTCGTTTGAACAGTTAAAGGTGTTTGTGAAAGAGCTCCAACTGTTTTCATTAGCAGAGTCATTAGGTGGTGTAGAAAGTTTGATTTGCCACCCAGCATCCATGACGCACCGTGCAATGGGTGAGGAGGCGCTGGCGGAGGCTGGGGTCTCTCATCAACTATTGCGTTTGTCTGTCGGTTTGGAAGATGCACAAGACCTCATCACAGATTTAGAACAAGCGTTCGCTAAAGCTACCCAGTAATAGGAGACGATAACAATGACTGTACAACGTCAGCTGCATAAGTTTGGTGGCAGTAGCTTAGCAAACCCAGAATGCTACTTACGCGTTGTGGGTATTCTCAAGGAGTATTCGACAGAAAATGATCTGGTGGTCGTCTCTGCTGCAGGAAAAACCACTAACCGCTTGATTGAGTTTTTGGAAGGGTTAAATAAAGATGGCCGAATTGCGCATGAGGCGCTTCAAAGCTTAAGACAGTTTCAAACTGAGCTAATAGAAAGCTTGTTGGAGAGTGAAGCAAAAGAAGAGCTGTTAGCTTTATTACATGATGAGTTCAGTACTCTCTCGGAGCTGACTGCACCACTCACTAATGCGCAAAAAGCCGCGGTACTGGGGCACGGAGAAGTATGGTCTGCTCGCCTATTGGCCGCGTTATTATCTCAACGTTCTATCCCTGCGGTTGCACAAGATGCACGAGCGTTTTTACGTGCAGAAGCGGGAACTCAACCAGAGGTTGATCGCGCTCGTTCATACCCTTTAATTAAAGAGATCCTCGCGCAGCATAACCATAAACGTGTGGTAATTACTGGCTTTATGGCTCAGAACGAGGCAGGAGAAACCATTCTACTTGGTCGTAACGGCTCTGACTATTCTGCAACGGTCATAGGCGCGCTTGCTGAAGTCAGTACTGTCACGATTTGGAGTGATGTTGCTGGTGTCTATAGTGCCGATCCACGTTTGGTGTCTGACGCTTGTTTATTACCGTTACTTCGATTGGATGAAGCCAGTGAACTTGCTCGCTTAGCTGCCCCAGTGCTACACAGTCGCACGCTTCAGCCTGTGGCGCAAAGTACCATGGACCTTAATCTCAAGTGTAGCTATCTGCCAGAGTCGGGTTCTACTCGTATTGAGCGTGTATTGGCATCTGGTCGTGGCGCTAAAATTATTACTTCACTGGATGATGTTTTATTGGTGCAGTTGTCTTTCATGCATGGGCACGACTTCGAAAAAACACAGAGTGATGTATTACAAGCGTTGCAGCGCGCGCAATTAGAGCCACTGGCATTTGAAGCTCAATCCGATCAGCACACGCTACGCTTGGCTTACACCGCAGAAATCGCCGGTGGTGCATTGAAACACTTGCAAGAGCTTGCGGTAGAGGCTGAAATTAAGCTAAAAGAAGGTTACTCGCTCTTAGCTGCGGTAGGTGCAGGCGTTACGAAAAACGCCAATCATTGCTTTGGCTTTTATCAGAAGCTAAAGCACTCTCCGGTAGAATTTATCTCTGAAACAGACTCAGGGCTGAGCCTAGTCGCTGTTTTGCGCCGTACTGATACTGAGGCGTTGGTTCAAACGATTCATAGCCAGTTGTTCCAAGCGCAAAAACGCGTGGCAGTGGCTTTATGTGGCAAGGGTAATATTGGTTCTAGTTGGTTAAATTTATTTGCGACGCAAAAAAGTGAGCTCGAAAAACGTCATGGTATGAGCTTTGATCTTGTCGCGGTTGTGGATAGCCAAACCTATTGGTTCGATGAGCAAGGTATTGAGGCGGCGAGTGTTGCTGAACGATTTGATGATGAAAGCATAGCAAACAATGGGGATTGGCTGGCACGTTTGGGAGCGCTTAAAAGCTACGATGAAGCCGTCGTGCTTGATGTTACCGCAAGTAAAGAGTTGGCTCAGCGCTACGTAGAAATCGCACAGCAAGGCATTCATTTGATTTCCGCTAACAAAGTTGCCGGTTCCGCAGATAGCCAGTACTACCATCAGGTTCAAGATGCATTCGCTAAAATTGGTCGTCATTGGCTATACAACGCAACGGTTGGTGCTGGGTTACCGATAAACCATACCGTGCGAGATCTTCGTGAAAGTGGGGATGAAATCGTCGCTCTATCGGGTATTTTCTCGGGGACGCTATCATGGCTGTTCCAACAGTTTGATGGTTCTGTGCCATTTAATGATTTAGTCGATCTTGCTTGGCAGCAAGGTTTAACCGAACCTGATCCTCGTTCTGATTTAGATGGCTCCGATGTAATGCGCAAGTTAGTCATCTTGGCTCGAGAGTCGGGCCTAGATATAGAACCAGACAGCGTTAAAGTTGAGTCTTTGGTGCCAGAAGAATTAAGAGAACTGAGCTTAGATGATTTCTTCGATAATGGAGCGTTGTTGAGTGAAATACTTCAAGAGCGTCTGACAAAAGCACAGAGAAACGATCAAGTGCTTCGCTATGTGGCGCGTTTAGAAAAAAATGGTAAAGCAACGGTGGGAGTCGAAGCGTTATCTCGTGAGCACGCGCTCGCCAACTTATTGCCATGCGATAACATTTTTGCCATAGAGAGCAAGTGGTACAAAGATAACCCTCTGGTCATTCGAGGACCAGGCGCTGGCAGAGAAGTGACAGCCGGCGCTATTCAATCCGACCTCAACCGATTGGCTGGTTTATTTTAAAGTTGCGATTGACCTAAAAACCCTGGAATTAATCCAGGGTTTTTTATTCCCCTATCAGTGCCATACTGAAGTCATAACCCGTGCAAAATGGTGAGATGATGCTCAAGTAGAAACTTGAACTATCTTCATTATTAACTTGAGAAAAATTCATAATTACAAGGTTGACATTAAATCGTATTCAATACATTCTGTAGACATATAGACGTCTAAACGTCGATTTTAAGGATTTGTTTTCGTGGCGGAGTGCCGCAGGGAGAGTAAGATGGGATATACGCACGCAGGCCATATCGACGCCTTGAACCAGAATATTGCTGAGTTATCAGATAACATCAATGTATCGTTTGAGTTTTTTCCGCCAAGCAGCGCTAAGATGGAAGAAACACTTTGGAATTCAGTGCACCGTCTTAAAACGCTTCAACCTAAATTTGTTTCTGTGACTTACGGTGCGAACTCCGGCGAGCGTGACAGAACACACTCCATCATTAAAGAAATTAAAGCCACAACCGGATTGGTTGCCGCTCCCCATCTCACTTGTATTGATGCGACTCGTGAAGAGTTGATTAATATTGCCGATGATTATTGGAACAATGGTATTGAAAATATCGTCGCTCTGCGTGGTGATATTCCTCCAGGTGGCGGTGCGCCTGATATGTATGCCTCGGATTTGGTTGAGCTGCTGAAATCACGCCACGATTTCGATATCTCCGTTGCAGCATTCCCTGAGGTTCACCCTGAAGCTAAAAGCGCACAGTCTGACTTATTGAACCTAAAACGTAAGGTAGATGCAGGTGCAAACCGTGCTATTACTCAGTTCTTTTTTGACGTTGAGTCTTACCTGCGATTCCGTGACCGTTGTGTCGCAGCAGGAATTGACGTAGAGATTGTGCCAGGAATTTTGCCTGTATCGAACTTTAAGCAAGCTTCTCGCTTTGCGGCACAGAACAATGTGAAAGTACCAGGATGGATGAGCAAACAATTCGATGGCTTGGATGATGATCCGGTGACTCGCCAGCTTGTAGGAGCTAGCCAAGCTATTGATATGGTGCGTGTACTGAGTCGTGAAGGGGTTAAGGATTTTCACTTCTACACACTAAACCGTGCAGAGATGACTTACGCGTTATGCCATACGTTGGGTGTTCGTCCTCGCGCAGTAGTCGGTGCGTAAACCTAGTTTCAAAAAGATAAAAGGCTTGCCAAGTGGCAAGCCTTTTTCGTTTTATCAAAGCAAAAGGAGTTTAACCAATCACTTCAAGTTCAGTTAGAACTTCTTCTGCCCAAGTGATCCAAGTTTCACGTAACAGTAGGTTACGGCGAAGCGTTAGACGTTCTAGGCGAGCTTGTTTATCTAAAGTTGACGGCGTTGCGTAGTAAGCCGCTTCAATTTCTTTGTAGTGAGAAACCAGTTTGCGAGACTCTTCAACTAGCTCGGCGAGTTGGTCACGGAATGGAGCCGCTGGTTGAACGGCACATGCCATCAATTTCGCTGAAAACTCATCACGAACTGTTGGGTGTGCAGTTGGTTGATCAAACCACTCTCCTAAAGCGCTGCGACCAGCGTCTGTAATGGAGTAAACCTTGCGGTCTGGTTTGCCTTCTTGGGGTTCTAATACGCAAGTAACCAGTTCTTTCTCAGCCATTTTGTTGAGTTCACGGTACACCTGTTGGTGGCTTGCTTTCCAGAAGTAACCGATGCTAGCAGAGAATTCTTTAGTGATATCGTAACCGGTTGCGTCGCGAGTGCTAAGAACAGTTAAGATTACGTGTGGTAATGACATGTCTTCAATCCAAATGGTCAATAAACTTGTAAACAAGCTACTTATACTTTCAGCTGCGCTCTTACTGGCACTTGAGTTTTTTAATGTATAAGTAGCACCAACAATGTTGGTCCTGTCACCTTAAAGCCGTTTATCACCTAGAGAGATGGGGAGTCCCATCAAGGCTGGAGCAGGTATGATTGGATTTATGAGCTCTCAGCAGGCAAGTAGTATATAAATAATAAGCATGAAGTGGAATAGTAGGACAAAATTACCCTAAAAAACTAACATAATAATCAATAGTGTTAACTTGTGGTTTTTTATTCTTTTATTTTGGTATTTTTTGGGCCTCTAGTGGTGTATTTAACTGCCTTTGTTTTGGTGCGATTATCCTGTGATAAAAAAAAGCTGAGCATTTGCCCAGCTTTCTATTAAAAATGAAACGATTAGCCTGTGTTGCGCATACCTGCAGCAATACCAGCAATCGTCACCATCAACGCTTCTTCCAAGTTTGCAGAAGCTTCTTCGGTTTGACGCGTGCGGTATAGCAGCTCTGCTTGTAGCATATTCAATGGCTCAACGTAGATATTGCGTAAGCGAATAGACTCGAGTCCCCAAGGGTCATGCTGCATCAAGTTTTCATTGTTCTCTACATTCAGTACCGCTTTGATGTCTTCTTGAAGCTGAGCACGAAGCTTTTCACCGAGTGGACGGAGCGACTCATCCACCAATCGCTCATCGTAGTAGCGAGAGATATCAATATTACACTTCGAGTACACCATTTCCAGCATGCCGAGACGAGTTGAGAAAAATGGCCATTCGCGGCACATCTCTTCGAGCAATGCTTGGTGGCCTTTATCGATCGAGTATTGAATCGCTTCACCTGCGCCTAGCCATGCAGGAAGTACCAAACGGTTTTGACTCCATGAGAAGATCCACGGGATTGCACGTAAGCTTTCTACTCCGCCCTTAGGGTTGCGTTTTGCAGGACGAGAACCAAGTGGCAACTTGCCGAGTTCGAGTTCTGGTGTTGCTTGGCGGAAGTAAGGCACGAAATCTGGCTCGCCACGAACCACATTTCGGTAAGACTCACAGCTTACTTCTGATAGCACTTCCATCAAGTCGCGCCATTCTTGTTTTGGCTCTGGTGGCGGTAACAAGTTGGCTTCCAGAATCGCACTTGCATATAGGTTAAAGCTGTTTACTGCGACATCTGGGAGTCCCAGTTTAAAGCGGATCATTTCGCCTTGCTCTGTTACACGTAAACCGCCTTTCAAGCTTTTTGGTGGTTGCGACAAAAGCGCAGCATGCGCAGGTGCGCCACCGCGACCGACTGTGCCCCCACGACCATGGAATAGAGTTAGCTCAACGCCTTCTTCTTCAGCCACTTTAACTAACGATTCCATCGCATGATACTGAGCCCAACCAGCAGACATAACACCTGCATCTTTCGCTGAGTCAGAGTAACCAATCATGACCATCTGGTGGTTTTGGATAAAACCACGGTAAAGGTCAATCCCCATAAGCTGCTTGATGACCGATTCTGCGTTGTTCAAATCGTCTAGCGTTTCGAACAGAGGACACACATCCATGCGGTAAGGGCAACCTGCTTCTTGTAGCAGTAGATGAACGGCGAGTACGTCAGAGGCGGTACGTGCCATTGAAATAACGTAAGCGCCAAACGCTTCACGCGGTTGTGCTGCAACAATCTTACAGGTATCCAAAACCTCTTTGACGGGTTCAGACGGTTCCCAATCACGAGGGAGAAGCGGACGTTTAGATGCCAGCTCGTTAGTTAGAAAAGCAATCTTATCTTGCTCACTCCATTGTTCGTAATCACCAATACCTAAGTAGCGAGTTAGTTCAGACAAGACATCTGAGTGACGCGTGCTCTCTTGGCGGATATCAAGACGTACAAGATGGATACCAAATGCTTTTACGCGGCGTAGTGTATCCAGTAGTGAGCCGTTGGCTATTACACCCATGCCACATTCCTTTAGTGACTGGTAGCAGGCATACAGTGGTTCCCAAAGTTGCTCGACTTTTTGCAGTGGGGCTTTAACGGCCAGTTTTTGACCGTGGATCTTAGCATCGAGAATATCTTTGGTTTCATTGAGCAGAGTGCGTAATTGCTTCAGGATCGCACGGTATGGTTCGTGCTGATCTTCGCCAGCAAGTTCACGGACTTGATCGTTTGAAACTGTCATAGACAGCTCGCTGATCAACTCGTTGATGTCATTGAGATAAAGATCGGCGGCTTTCCAACGAGACAATAGTAAGACTTCACGCGTAACGTTGTGAGTAACAAACGGGTTACCGTCACGGTCACCGCCCATCCAAGAGGAGAAGTGCACTGGGCGAGCATCAATGGGTAAACCTTCTCCAAGGTAAGATTTTAGACGGTCATTCATCTCACGTAGGAAGTCCGGTACTGCTTCCCATAGAGAGTTTTCAACGACCGCAAAGCCCCACTTTGCTTCATCCAACGGAGTAGGGCGTTGTTGTCGAATCACGTCTGAATGCCAGCCTTGGGCAATCAGTTGCTCTAGGCGGCGTTCGGTTTTTCTGCGCTCTTTAGAAGAAAGATCGCTTAGCTCCAACTTTGATAAGCACTCGTTTATCTTGACCAGTTTGTTGATCATCGTACGGCGCGTAATTTCTGTTGGGTGAGCCGTCAATACCAATTCAATATTTAGATCACGAACCGCTTGGGCAGTGTCCAGTTTGCTCACATCGTTTTGTACCAGTTTAGAAAATAGCGAGTTAATCGCGTCTGGTTCACAAATGTGCTCTTCACAATGGCGTGAAATCGTGTGGTATTGCTCAGCGATATTGGTGAGGTTTAGAAATTGGTTAAACGCGCGAGTAACGGGCGTTAGCTGCTCATCAGGTAGATGTTTGATTTCTTCGATCAAGCTGTCCCTGTCTGCTTGATTCCCTGCTTGAGCTGATTTGGATAATTTACGAATGGTTTCCACTTTCTCGAAGATTTCTTCGCCATGGGCATCGCGAATGGTGTTACCCAATAAGTGGCCTAACATGCGCACATTACTTTTGAGTGCGGCGTATTTCTCGTTCATTGTCGTCCTGCCTCGTAAAAAAACTACATCCATTGTCCTTGTTAAGACTCCAATCTAGCGAAAAGCACCAGTTATAGTCAAATAAAGCAGACTAAGTTTGCAATTATTCCGCTGTCTCCTGATTTAGAGCAAATTTACGGCAGCCATAGAGTAAGAAGTGAAAATTAATTACAAAATAACAAGTTAAATAAGTGTTAAGACTAGCGCTAAATTGTGAAGATAAAAAGATGCAGCTCAATCGAGCTGCACAGACTTTTGAGCTTAAACGCGTATTAACAGCAGTACTTGACCATTGCCTTTGAAAGCACATCAATTGTGGGGTCGATAAAGTCGAAGGATAGAAACTCATCCGGTTGATGGGCTTGGTCGATTGACCCAGGGCCGAGCACCAAGGTTGGACACAACTGTTGTAGAAATGGTGCTTCAGTACAGTAGTTCACGGTTTCTGAACTGGTTTGGCAGATCTCTTCAACACCACCAATAAATGGGTGGTCATGTTGGCATTCGTAACCCGGAATAGGCTCATGCAATGGAATAATCTCCAGTCTCCCAGGCCATTTCGCTTCGACTTCTTTTAATGCTCCGCGCAACATGTTCTCTAAACCATCAAGGCTAATGCCGGGAAGAGGACGCACGTCGTAATGCAGCTCACAGCAACCACAAATACGGTTAGCGCTGTCACCACCGTGAATGTGTCCAAGATTTAGGGTAGGGCTTGGAATGGCAAAACCCGGATGGTGATATTCTTTAATCAATTTGTCACGCAGTTGCATCATGGCGAACATGACTTCATGCATGATCTCAATAGCGTTAACGCCAAGCGCTGGGTCCGATGAGTGACCGGACTTGCCTGTTACGCGAATGGCATTTGCCACATGCCCTTTATGACCTCGAATTGGTACAAGGCTGGTGGGTTCACCAATGATGCAGTAATCCGGCTTAAATGGGGCGTTTGCTGTGAAATGTCGCGCGCCCAACATGGTGGTCTCTTCGTCACAAGTGGCTAATACGTAAAGTGGTTTGCTCTGCTTGCTCCAATCGACTTTCTTCACTGCTTCATAAATAAAGGCGAAAAAGCCTTTCATGTCTGCTGTGCCTAAACCGTAGAAGCGGTTGTCTTTTTCCGTCAGTTTATGCGGATCAAAATTCCATCGCCCTTGATCGAATGGCACGGTATCGCTATGGCCAGCAAGTAAAAGGCCACCTTCACCCTCACCCATACGTGCGATCATATTGTGCTTGCCTGGCTCGACTTCGATCACTTCAACGCTAAAACCCAGATCTTTAAACCAAGATGCGAGTTTTTCGATGACTTTTGCATTGCCCTGATCCCAGCTCGGATCCGTGGAGCTGATAGAAGAGGTGCTGATGAGTCCTTCATAGACCTCTAGAAAAGTTGGTAATTGCATGGATTCTTCAAATCTCCTGTTGACAGACAGACCACAAAAATGTAAAACACATATTAAATCATATTTAATGAATAAAAAATCAAAATAAAGCAAAAATTAAATATGAATAGTCATTTGAGCCTTTAAGTATATGGATGTTACACAATGCTAAAAACCACGATTATTGGAGCCAGCGGTTACACCGGCGCAGAGTTAGCGTTAATGGTTAATAAACACCCACAACTCACGCTATCAGGTTTATACGTTTCCGCCAACAGTGTTGATGCGGGAAAGAGCATCGCGCAGCTGCACGGTAAGCTAGCGGGCATCATTGATATGCCAGTTTTACCACTAACGGATCCACTGCAAATCGCTCAAGAATCGGACGTGGTGTTTTTGGCAACGGCTCACGAAGTCAGCCATGATTTAGCCCCAACTTTCTTGGAGGCAGGCTGTCAGGTATTCGATTTATCGGGTGCATTCCGTGTGAAAAGTGAAGGCTTTTACGACACTTTTTATGGCTTCGAACATCAACATAACAACTGGCTAGATAAAGCAGCATACGGCTTAGCAGAGTGGAACCAAGAATCAATAAAAACCACTCCTTTGATTGCAGTAGCAGGTTGCTACCCAACCGCTTCACAGCTTGCAATCAAACCTTTATTAGAACATGCGTTGCTCGATACCAACCAATGGCCAGTGATCAACGCAACCAGTGGTGTATCAGGTGCAGGGCGTAAAGCCTCCATGGTTAACAGCTTCTGTGAAGTGAGCTTGCAACCTTATGGTGTATTTAACCATCGTCACCAGCCAGAGATTGCTCAGCACTTGGGTTGCGATGTGATTTTTACTCCGCACCTCGGCAACTTTAAACGCGGCATTCTTGCCACTATCACCATGAAGCTTGCGCAAGGTGTGACAGAAGCACAAGTGGCACAGGCGTTTGAACAAGCTTATCAAGGCAAGCCTGCGGTGCGTCTTAAAGGCGACGGTATTCCACGTATTCAGGATGTCGAAAATACCCCTTTCTGCGATATCGGCTGGAAGGTACAAGGCGAACACATCATTGTGATTTCAGCTATCGACAACCTACTTAAAGGTGCATCGAGTCAAGCGATGCAATGTCTCAATATTCATTACGGTTACCCAGAACTGACAGCGTTGCTGTAGTCGTTGAAAGAGGGAAATGCGATGACGCAAACCAATCAAGCTCCTTTAGTCATTAAGCTAGGTGGTGCAGCTCTATCATGCACTCAAACCTTAAGCCAACTTTTTGGTGCCATTGCGGCTTACCAAAAATCGGCACAGCGACAAATCGCCATCGTTCATGGCGGTGGCTACCTAGTTGATGAGTTGATGGCAAAGCTTCAGCTTGAAACCGTTAAGAAAAACGGTTTACGCGTAACGCCTTACGATCAAATTCCTGTGATTGCAGGCGCGCTTGCAGGCACTGCGAATAAGTTACTTCAAGGTCAAGCGATTGCGGACGGTCTTAACGCTGTGGGCCTTAGCCTTGCGGATGGTGGTTTGTGTCTTGTTGAAGAACTTGACCCAGAACTCGGCGCGGTAGGCAAAGCATCACCGGGTGACTCAGCACTATTACAAGCGGTGCTAAACACAGGTGCACTGCCGATCATCAGTTCAATTGGTTTAACCAAAGATGGCCAGATGATGAATGTGAATGCTGATCAAGCAGCAGTCGCGGTTGCGGGCGCATTAGATGCGGAGTTAGTCCTGTTATCAGACGTGAGTGGTGTATTAGATGGAAAAGGCCATTTGATCAAAACCCTGTCAGAGCAGCAAGCTAACTCGTTGATCGATGGACATGTGATCACCGATGGCATGATCGTCAAAGTTAAAGCCGCTTTGGAGGCCGCCAATGATCTTGGCCGTCCAATTGAAGTCGCGACCTGGCGTTACCCAGAAAAATTAGCACAGTTATTCGCTGGTGAAAGTATTGGTACTCAATTCTTGCCTCAATAAGCATCAGCAAAAGAATTCAATATTAGGAAGTCGTAGTTGGCACTGACCGCCGAGCGCAGCGCCAGTTAAGTTTGGAGAAAAAACATGAGCAAAGTGAACGTAAATAAAGTGGTAGTCGCATACTCAGGCGGTCTAGATACTTCAGTAATTATCCCGTGGCTAAAAGAGAACTACGACTGTGAAGTAGTGGCTTTCGTTGCCGATGTTGGTCAAGGTGCCGAAGAGCTAGAAGGCATTGAAGCGAAAGCAAAAGCCTCCGGTGCTTCTGAATGCTACATCGCTGACCTGAAAGAAGAAATGGTCGCAGACTACATTTACCCAACGCTAAAAACCGGCGCGTACTACGAAGGTAAGTACCTGCTAGGTACATCAATGGCGCGTCCAATCATTGCTAAAGCGCAGGTTGAAGTGGCACGTAAAGTGGGCGCGGACGCACTGTGTCATGGCTGTACAGGTAAAGGTAACGACCAAGTGCGTTTCGAAGGTGCATTCGCAGCACTAGCACCGGACTTACAAGTGATTGCACCTTGGCGTGAGTGGGACCTAGTGAGCCGTGAAGAGTGTTTGGATTACCTCGCTGAGCGTAATATTCCTTGCTCTGCGTCTCTTACTAAGATCTATTCACGTGATGCAAACGCATGGCACATTTCGACGGAAGGCGGCGTTTTAGAAGATACTTGGAACGCACCAAACGAAGACTGCTGGGTGTGGACTGTCGACCCAGAGCAAGCGCCAAATGAAGCGGAGTACGTCACGCTGAAAGTAGAAAAAGGTGAAGTGGTCGAAGTTGATGGTGAAGCGATGACACCATACAACGCACTGGTTTACCTAAACGAGAAGGGCGCTAAGCACGGTGTTGGCCGTATCGATATCGTGGAAAACCGTCTTGTTGGAATGAAGTCTCGTGGTTGCTATGAAACACCGGGAGGCACCATCATGATGGAAGCGCTGCGCGCTGTAGAGCAGCTTGTGCTAGACAAATCATCATTCGAATTCCGTGAGGAGCTAGGTCTAAAAGCGTCTCACCTTGTATACGATGGCCGTTGGTTTACGCCACTATGTAAATCGATCCTTGCTGCTTCAGAAGAGCTAGCGCAAGACGTTAACGGTGAAGTGGTTGTTAAGCTTTACAAAGGTCAAGCGACAGTCACGCAAAAACGTTCTGACAACAGCTTGTATTCAGAAGAGTTCGCGACTTTTGGTGAAGATGAAGTGTACGACCAAAGCCATGCAGGTGGGTTCATCCGTCTTTACTCGCTATCAAGCCGTATTCGTGCATTGAACAGCCAGAAGAAATAATCCCTTAACATCCATCTTGGATTGAATAAAGACCCGCCATTTATAGGCGGGTCTTTTGGTTTCTAAAAGCGGGTACCTAAATTTGGCTTGAATATGTATGTAAAAATATTGAATTTATACTTTATTTTTTATCGAAATTGCCGTAACGTTCACACATAAGAAAAAGTGAGCAAATGACCATCAAATTGGTTACTACTCATTCGAGAACGTTAGAGTAAGCAATAGTCATCAGGAGAGACGCAATGGCATTATGGGGCGGAAGATTTACCCAAGCGGCAGACACCAGATTTAAAGAGTTCAATGATTCGTTGCGTTTTGACTACCGATTGGCTGAGCAAGACATCGTAGGTTCAATCGCATGGTCTAAAGCTCTGCTTTCTGTTGATGTGCTATCGGCAGAAGAACAGCAAAAACTGGAACTTGCTTTAAATGAGCTGAAGTTAGAAGTGATGGAAGACCCTCACCAAATTCTTCGCTCTGATGCAGAAGATATCCACTCTTGGGTTGAACAGCAGCTAATCAGTAAAGTGGGAGATTTAGGTAAAAAACTCCACACTGGGCGTTCTCGTAATGACCAAGTCGCCACAGACTTGAAACTTTGGTGTCGTCAGCAAGGTCAGCAATTGTTGATTGCTTTAGATCGCCTACAAGCACAAATGGTCCATGTTGCTAAACAGCACCAAGGCACCGTATTGCCAGGCTATACTCATCTTCAGCGTGCTCAACCTGTAACCTTTGCTCACTGGTGCTTGGCTTATGTTGAAATGTTCGAGCGTGACTACTCTCGTCTGAATGATGCCTTACAGCGTCTCGACACTTGTCCACTTGGCTCGGGTGCTTTAGCGGGAACGGCTTATCCGATTGATCGCGAACAATTAGCACATAATCTCGGTTTCCACCGTGCTACGCGTAATTCACTAGATTCGGTTTCAGATCGTGATCATGTGATGGAACTGATGTCGGTGGCGTCGATTTCTATGCTTCACCTTTCTCGTCTTGCAGAAGATATGATCTTCTACAATTCAGGCGAGTCAAACTTCATTGAGTTAGCGGATACGGTGACATCTGGTTCGTCATTAATGCCACAGAAGAAAAACCCAGATGCACTTGAGTTGATCCGTGGTAAGACAGGGCGTGTCTATGGCGCATTATCGAGCATGATGATGACAGTTAAAGCTTTGCCATTGGCGTACAACAAAGACATGCAGGAAGATAAAGAAGGGTTGTTTGACGCTTTAGATACATGGAACGACTGCATGGAAATGGCAGCTCTGTGTTTTGACGGTATTAAAGTGAATGGCGAGCGCACACTAGAAGCGGCGAAACAAGGTTACGCAAACTCGACGGAGTTAGCTGATTACCTAGTGGCGAAAGGCATCCCATTCCGTGAAGCTCACCACATCGTCGGTGTCGCGGTCGTTGGTGCTATTGCTAAAGGTTGTGCGCTAGAAGAGCTGTCTATCGAAGAGTTAAAAGCCTTCTCAGAAGTCATTGAAGCGGATGTGTATGACATTCTGACTATCGATTCGTGTTTGGAAAAGCGTTGTGCTTTGGGGGGTGTTTCGCCTCACCAGGTCGCTTACGCGGTAGAACAAGCGGATAAGCGCCTGAGCCAGCGTGACAGCTCGGCGGTGAAAGTGCGTCCTGCACGTTTGACGGACATTGAAACGTTGGAAGGTATGGTTGCTTACTGGGCGAACCTTGGTGAGAATCTTCCGCGCTCTCGTAATGAGCTCGTGAGAGATATTGGCTCTTTTGCGGTGGCTGAGCATCATGGTGAAGTGACGGGTTGCGCTTCTCTATATGTGTATGACTCAGGGTTGGCAGAAATACGCTCTCTTGGTATCGAAGCGGGCTGGCAAGGCCAAGGGCAGGGCAGTGCGATTGTGAACTATTTGGTTGAGAAAGCGCGCCAGATGGCGATCAAGAAAGTCTTTGTTCTAACGCGAACGCCTGAGTTCTTTATGAAGCAAAGCTTTTTACCTACATCGAAGTCATTACTGCCGGAGAAAGTTCTGAAAGATTGCGATCAGTGCCCACGTCAACATGCATGTGATGAGGTAGCGCTTGAGATCAATTTAATGGAGCAAGTGATCCAAAAAACGCATGTGGCATGAACTGAAGTTGTGGAGTGATTTTATTAGCATTCAATGACATAGTCATTTTCCTGTTTACTTACATCAGTATTCGCTAAAAAAATCGAAAAAATTTGGAACCTTTGAGAGGAAGCCCGGTCTATTAAAGTACCACTGCTTTTTCTTAGAAGAATCTAAGAGAGCCCCAGAACTGACATTGGTTTTGGGGCTTTTTTCTATCTGTCACTTTTCTCTTTTTTATTCGCCTTTTTTTGTCCCTTTCGACGCTGCCAAGGCAAGATGACAAAACGCATCCATAAGTGTAGAAACAACAAAACGTTGAAAGCGAAGCCGGCAAAGATCAAAGCGATCGACTCGATGCTTTGTGGATCATCTTTGAGCGTAAACCACCACACAATCCAACACAGTACAGAAAGCACCGTCAATTGATCCAAGCATCGTTGGCAACGTCCAAGTTTTTTCCAAAACCAATGTTCCTCGCAGCGGCGACAAGTCATAGTGTTTTCCAAACCATTAGTGTTGCTTCAGATTATATATCTAACTAAATGGTGGAAAGCGTTTCTTGTACCGGACTTAGAGCGCTATGACACAACCAAAAATGGAAAGTTAGCTTTGTAAAAGCTTTGTGGCACGTAATTGATGTATGGTGCGCTGTCAGTCTTTAACAGGAAATATAATGATGTCGACAGAGTTGAAACTTGCGCTAAGTATCGCTGGTGGGTTCTTTATGATCGGTGTTGTCGCGATTTGTATGGTCAGTCGCTATGCAATGATGGCAGCGTAAGAGAGATTTCATTGCGCCAAAGTAGTAAAGCAAAGCCTCGTTGATGACGAGGCTTTGCTTTATATTTAGATAGAAGCCCGAAAGCGTTAGCAGCCTGGGCCGCAGTCAAGACAATGTTTCACCATTTCTGGCCCTAAGTGTAGTTTTGAATTCAAATCACGTAGAGCGGTGCGGACGCCTTCTTCAATCACTGGGTGATAGAAGGGCATATCTAACATCTCAGAAATCGTCATCCTATTTTGGTGCGCCCACGCTAAAAGGTGAGCAAGATGCTCTGCATTCGGGCCCATCATTTCTGCACCTAAAAAACGTCCAGTGCCTTGCTCTCCGTAGACATGCAGAATGCCTTTATTACGAAGCATGACGCGCGAACGTCCTTGATTTTCAAACGAGACTTCACCGGTTGCGAAACATCCACATGTGCCTAGACGTGTTTCTAGTTGCTTATATGTTTCTCCAACCATAGCAATTTGAGGGTCGGAGAACACGGCTGAAATTGGTGAACGACGCAGACCCGCACGAATATCTGGGAAACGGCCTGCGTTGTCTCCAGCAATACGGCCTTGGTCAGCGGCTTCGTGCAACAGTGGAATTTGGTTACTTGCATCACCTGCGATGAAGATGCTCTCTACCGAAGTTTGCAATGTATAGTGATCCGCCGTTGGTACGCCACGTTCATCGAGAGCCACATTGGTGTTCTCGATCGCCAGCTTATCGACGTTTGGACGACGACCCGTTGCGGCCAATACGTAATCGACAACGAAAGTTTCTAATTCACCATCATGGTTGATGAATTGGATTTCGACCTTGTCTTCGCCGTCATTGTCTGATGAAGCAATGCGTTTCATGCTTTCGACTTTTACATCTGCATCAAGGTAGAACTCTTCCTTAAAGGCTTTATCTGCATACGCCATCACCTCTGGGTCTGTCAGTGGGCCCACTTGTCCTCCAAGGCCAAAGAGCTTCACGTTCACCCCTAGGCGGTGTAAAGCCTGACCCAATTCAAGGCCGATGACTCCTGGGCCAAATACTGTCACGGACTCTGGTAAGTCATCCCAGTCAAATACATCATCGTTAATCACTAGGCGATCACCCAGTTCATTCCAAGCTGCCGGATATGCTGGACGAGATCCTGTCGCAATAACAATGCGCTGTGCGGTGACCTGAGTATGATCATCTATGATGAGAGTGTGGTCATCGGCAAACTTCGCGTAGCCCGATAGTTTGTCTTCAGCGGGAATATCATCGACACTTTCAAGCACAAAGCCAACAAAACGATCGCGTTCGCGCTTTACACGATCCATCACTTCTCGTCCGTTAATTCGTACTTCACCTTGCGGGTGTATCCCAAATCCAGGTGCTTTTTCGATTTGATGAACACTTTCTGCTGCCGCAATTAACAGCTTAGACGGCATGCATCCGACACGAGCACAGGTTGTTCCGTAGGGACCGCCCTCAATGATTACCACGCTGTTGGTATGAGCTTTTGCTGCTCGATAAGCACCAAGACCAGCCGTCCCGCCACCAATAATCGCTACGTCGACATTAACTTGTTTCATCGTGAACTCTCGCTTTTGTTTTAAGCCAAGCTAGCTACATTGAGCTTGGAGAGTGAATTGGATAGTTGAATCTGGATAAGTAGTCACCTTATTGGCAGATGACTACTTATCTAGACTAGTAGAAGAAGTGGTTTAGGGTTGGCCTCCGAGCCAAAAGGCACCGGAGACCGAGGGTGTAGGCTATGGACAGCTTAGCCTAGATACGCTTCTAGCTCTTCGCTACCGCCGATATGCTTGCCACCGATAAAGACTTGTGGAACAGTCGTGCGACCAGATATAGCTCGTAGACTAACTGTTGTTGCGTCTTTACCCAGAATCACTTCTTCATATTGAAGACCGTGGTCAATCAGATTTTGTTTCGCTTTCATACAGAAAGGGCAGCCTGGTTTAGTGAACACCGTGATGGATTCTTGCGTTTTGTAGTCAGGCGCTATGTAGTTCAGCATCGTATCTGCGTCTGACACCTTGAATGGGTCGCCTGGTTCGTTTGGCTCAATGAACATTTTTTCCACTACGCCATCTTTTACTAGCATGCTGTAACGCCATGAACGTTTGCCAAAGCCGATGTCGTTTTTATCCACTAACATACCCATGCCATCGGTGAATTCACCATTACCATCCGGGATGAAGGTAATGTTTTCTGCTTCTTGGTCTTGTTTCCATGCATTCATCACGAACGTATCATTGACCGAGACACAAATAATCTCATCCACTCCGTGCTCTTTAAATACAGGGAACAATTCGTTGTAACGAGGTAGATGGCTTGATGAACAGGTTGGAGTAAATGCACCCGGTAAGCTAAATACGATAACGGTCTTACCTTTAAATAGCTCATCGGTCGTTACATTCACCCAAGAGTCACCTTGACGAACTGGAAAAGTAACTTGAGGGACTTGTTGACCTTCTTTAGATACAAACATAATGATTTCCTTTAACTATTTTAAACTATGCGTATAGAGCTTAGCGTTTTTCGTCGCTCTGTTTCGTTTTATTGAGCCCATTATTGTAAAAATCCTTTGATAGCTCTAATCGTTTGGTGTTATGGTTTTGATAGGTATTAGCTATTGTTAAAGAAGCGAAGCGTGAATTATGAATATTCGAGATTTTGAGTACTTAGTTGCACTTGCGGAACATAAGCACTTTCGTAAAGCGGCAGAGGCATGTTTTGTTAGCCAGCCAACATTGAGTGGGCAAATTCGTAAACTAGAGGATGAACTCGGGACCACGCTTTTAGAGCGAAGCAGCCGACGTGTTTTGTTTACCGATTCAGGGTTACAGCTGGTGGAGCAGGCTAAACGCATCTTAAGTGAAGTGAAAACCTTCAGAGATATGGCAAGCGGTCAAAGCGGAGCTATGACTGGACCGATGCATATTGGTTTCATCCCGACGGTTGGGCCTTATCTACTACCCAAAATTCTGCCGCAGATAAAAGAAGCATTTCCTGAGTTGGAACTATTTCTGCACGAAGCTCAAACACATCAATTAGTGCGTCAATTGGAAGAAGGCAAACTAGATTGCTTAGTTTTAGCTTCGGTTGATGAAACTGCGCCATTTAAAGAGATCGAAGTGTATCAAGAGCCATTAAGTGTCGCAGTGCCATGTGACCACGAGTGGGCCTCTCTCGACCATGTTGATATGTTGGAGCTGAATGGTAAAACCGTTTTAGCGTTGGGAGACGGCCACTGTCTGCGAGATCAAGCGTTAGGTTTTTGTTTTGCCGCTGGTGCAAAAGACGATGAGCGTTTTAAAGCCACCAGCTTGGAGACGTTACGCAACATGGTTGCTGCCGGTGCGGGGATTACGTTATTGCCTCAGCTTTCTATCCCTAATGAGAAGCAAAAAGATGGCGTATGCTACGTACCAGCTGTTAACCCAACCCCCTCGCGTAATATCGTGCTCGTATACCGTCCGGGCTCACCATTACGAGCTAGGTTTGAAGCTTTAGCAGCGAAGATTAAAGAGGTGTTGGCTTCTTATCCATCATTGAATGCTGCAGCATAAAAAGCAGAAATAAAAAGGGAGAGCTTGATGCTCTCCCTTGTGCTTTTGTGATTTAGAACAGTTCTTCTGCGCCAGAACCTGAAGAATAAATACTATCTTCTAAACGGTCGCCAGCGTATTCGGTAGGCTCCGTGCCTTTTTCAAAGTATTCGAACATTGATGTGCTATCTACCTTGTGCGTTAGCATACCGCTGTTGCGATCAATACGAACTCGAATAATATCCTCTGGAATATTTTTACTTTGCTCCGGCGTCCCTTCTAGCGCAACACGCATGAAGTCAATCCAAGCAGGCTCTGCGGTTTTCGCACCCGACTCGGCACCAGAAATTTGGCCTTGCCCTAGGTTGCTGTTAACGGTGGTGCGGCCAAGTGCACGTGAGTGATCATCAAAGCCAACCCAAGCTATGGCAACGACACCAGGTCCATAGCCATTGTACCAAGCATCCTTGGAATCATTCGTTGTACCCGTTTTACCCCCGATATCACGACGACCAAGTTTTTGCGCGCGCCAGCCTGTACCATTCCAACCTGTGCCTTCACGCCAGTTACCGCCACCCCAAATGTTGCTGTACATCATCTCACGCATTAAGAATGCATTCTGTTCAGAGATAACTTGCGGTGCATATTGAGGTTCATCATTTTCAAGGGCATTGTCTGTTGCAAGGCCATCAATCGCGACGTCTTGTTCGCCAAATTCATCAGCGTAGCGATTTTCTGGCTGCTCGCTCATTTGCGGACAATCCTTATGACAAACACTCTTTGGATTGGCTTTAAACAGTACTTCACCGAATGCATCTTCCACGCGTTCTACATAGAATGGTTCAACGTAATAACCACCGTTCGCAAACACAGAGTAACCTTGTGCCACTTTCATTGGTGTTAAGCTGCCAGCTCCGAGTGCGATGGTCTCAGAGCGTGGTACTTGGTTAATATCAAAACCGAAACGAGTAAGGTACTGACGTGTCTCCTCGAGGCCAACTTCACGGAGTGTACGCACTGCCATGACGTTTTTTGATTGAGCTAAGCCGAGGCGAAGACGTGTTGGACCACCATAAGTTGGTGGTGAGTTTTTTGGTCGCCAAGCTGAACCAGAACCTGCATCCCACTTGTTAATCGGCGCATCGTTAATCAAAGTGGCTAGAGTCAGTCCTTTGTCAATTGCTGCCGAGTAGATGAAAGGCTTGATACTTGAACCAACCTGACGCACTGACATGGTTGCACGGTTAAACTTGCTGTGAACAAAGTTGAAACCACCAACCAGCGACAATATCGCGCCATTTTCTGGGTTCATCGCAACAAACGCGGTGTTTGCTGTCGGCACTTGGCTCAGTTTCCAGCTCAGTGTTTTGTTGTCATCTTCATCGGTTTCACTTACTTCGCGAACCCAAACTTGTTGACCTGTCGCTAGCACATCATGCGCTGACTTTGGTGTTGAGCCTTGGCGGTTATCGGTAATGTACTTACGCGCCCAGTGCATTCCAGTCCAAGGGATGGTTTGCTCTTCATGGTTCTTAACCCATACTTGCGCGGTCTTATCATCGACTTTCGTCACAACCGCAGGGTAAAGGTCACCATAAGTTGGCTGTTTCTTCAGGTGCTTTTCTATTTGCTCATTGTCCCAGGCCGCTTCCCCTTCTTTCCAAAGCACACTTTCTGCACCACGGTAGCCATGACGTTCATCGTATGACAAGAGGTTATTTACCGCAGACGTATTTGCAGCATCTTGCAGTTTAGAATCCACAGTCATGTAGATATTCAAGCCAGAGGTGTAAGCTTCTTCTTCACCGTATTCTTTTACTGCCCATGCACGAGCCAACTCTGCTACGTAAGGTGCGGAAAGCTCAATCTCAGCGCTATGATAACGCGCCACAATAGGCTCATTGCGTGCTTCGTCATACTGCTCTTGTGTAATGTATTTCTCATCAAGCATTCGCATTAATACAACGTTACGGCGTTTTGTTGCGCGCTCAAGAGAGTAAATTGGGTTCATGGTTGATGGCGCTTTTGGCATACCTGCGAGTGTTGCAATCTCACTTAACGTCAATTCATCAAGGCTCTTGCCAAAATACACTTGAGCGGCAGCACCAAAGCCATATGAGCGGTAACCAAGGAAGATTTTATTGACATAAAGCTCCATGATTTCTTGCTTACTTAAAAGCTGCTCAATATGGATAGCAATAAAAATCTCTTTAATCTTACGCATGATCTTCTTCTCATTAGATAAGAAGAAGTTACGAGCTAGCTGTTGCGTAATCGTACTTGCACCCTGTTTAGCCGAGCCTGAAACCGCAACAACAACAGCTGCACGAGTGATGCCGATAGGGTCGATACCGGGATGCTCGTAGAAACGGCTATCTTCGGTTGCGATGAGCGCGTGAATTAAGTCTTGAGGAATTTCGTCATAAGTAACAGGAATACGACGCTTTTCACCGAACTGTGCGATCAGCTTCCCGTCTTGACTAAACACCTTCATAGGTGTTTGTAATTCAACGTCTTTTAGAGTTGCAACATCTGGCAATTCAGGCTTCACGTACTGATAGAAGCCAAATATTGTGGTGACTCCAAGAATTATGCAAATCAATGTTAAAAATAATAAACGCTTTATGAACTTCACCGGAGAATCCCTGATTGGTTGAGGCTGTGTAACGGCAAACCCTTGTACTCTTAGGTCAAAAATTTAGCACATAAGAGATATTAACTCTTATTTGGATGCTAATAACAACCTTTGCACGAAGAAATTTCGGAGCGAGAGTAAGAGATGGATAAGCTAATCGTTACCGGCATCGATATAGGCCATAACAGCCTCAAAGCCGTAGTACTTAAACCCACAGGCAACAATTACGCTCTGTTGGGTTACAAAGAAATATTACTAAAGGAAGGTATTGTCGCTGAAAATAACACCATAAATCATCAAGAAATTGTAAAGACCCTCAAGCAGATAAAAAAAGAACTGCCTTTTGGCGCTAAAAAAGTTGCGATTTCAGTTCCTGATAACTCGGTAATTAGCAAGAAACTGCAAATAGAACAAAATCTTGAAGAGAGTGAAGTTGAGTTTGCAGTGATACAAGCCTTTTCTCATCAATCGCCATTCCCTGTCGAAGAGCTGAGTTTAGACTTCGTTCGTCTTCGCGCTGAGGGCGGGCAGAGTGGCAGTGATAGCTATCAAGTGTTTGCGACAAGAAAAGATGTGGTAGAAGGCCGAGTCGATGCATTACAAAAGTCCGGACTAAAACCTGTTTTAGTGGACGTGCATTCGCAAAGCCTTGGTCATATCTGGAAGCTCACCGCCGATCGCTTTCCTGACAAAAACAAATACTGCTTACTCGATATTGGCACCTTATCGAGCTCCTTCACCATGTTTACCGAACAAGGTGAACTGTTTCACAAAGAGTTTGCTTACGGCACACGCGGAGCAAACAGCGCTTCTCCAGTCGATTTTCTGTCCGATGATGCTCAGGAGAAAACAGAGCTGTTTAACCGTCAAATCATAGAGCGAGTAAAGCGCCAGATGCAGCTCTATACCTCAATCAATGGCTCACAAAACATCAAGGGTATCTGGTTATCAGGGGAAGGGGCCTCCACTCCCATGCTCGCAGAGGAGTTGTCTCAACAATTGTCGTTAGAGTGTGAATTGCTAAATCCGCTAGGGCTATTTGAGATGAAGGTGTCTAAGCGTAAGCGTCGTGCTGTGGATTGGCAGCATTTCTCAACAGCAGCCGGACTGGCCGTTCGTGGCATTCATTGGCTAGGAGGCGCCCGTGCTTTATCGCATTAATTTACTTCCTTGGCGAGAGAATCAAAGAGAAGAGCACCGACGTCGTTTCATCAGTTTGGTCGCATTAGGCATGTTGGTCGCTGTTGGCATCCAGTGGGGTATTGGAAAGTTTTTTGAGTACCAACAAGATCAACAACAGGATCGGCTCGATTACCTCACTCACTACATTGCCGAACTCGACCAGCGTATTGAAGCAATGAAAATTGCAGAGCAAGAGCACAGCAAAATCCTCGAACGTCTAAAGGTCGTTGAAGGTTTACAAAACGGACGAAACAAAACGACCGAGTTCATGAACTTAATGCCTGCCGTTATCCCTGAAGGTGTATATGTCGACAAGATCAAAATGAATGATCTGGAAATTGAGATCTCTGGGATCTCAGATAGCACTCCAAAACTTGCCACGATGCTGGACAACATGGAGCGCTCGGCCAAGTTGAACGACGTAGAAATGCATTCCATCGTTCACGGCAAAGCCCGTTTTGGGAAAGAGTTTCAAACATTCAAAGTGTCTTTCATGTTCAAAGTAACGGAGAAGAAATTGGAGGCTCAACGTGGTTGATTGGCAGGATCTCGAAATAGATGAAATGGCCGAGTGGCCATTGTTGCCCCAGATTGTAGTAATCGCGCTTCTGATCATGGCGATTCAAGGCTTAGGTTATTGGTTTTACCTTAAACCGAAAGAAGAACAGTTGAATCACTTGATCCAGCAGGAGCAGACACTCAAGGTGGCATTGAAGATCAAAGCGAACAAAGTGGCAGCGTTGCCTCAGCTTCAATCTCAATTGGATGAACTTACCACTCGTTACGAGTTATTACTGCAACAACTGCCTGCGCAAAAAGAGCTGGCTACAATGCTCGCTTCAGTGAATGAGCTTGGCATCGACAATAAGCTGACTTTCACCCGAATCGACTGGGGCGAAAAACAATCAGAGCACTTCCTTTATCGTCTTCCTTTAAACATAGAGTTAACGGGCGACTTTCATGACATCGGCCATTTTTCTCAGGCGATAGCGACGCTACCTCGAATCATCACGTTTAAAGATGTGACTTGGCAACGTGTCAGCCAAGAGAGTGAAACCCTGCACTTTCGGGTGCGCGCTAACACCTATCAGTTTAAGCCGGAGGAGACGAAAAATGACAAGTAAGTCTTTGTTGCTGGTACTGATGGGTTCTCTATTGATGGGTTGCCAGGCGAATGATGAATCATTGACGGATTTTATTCGAGGAGTGGAAACACAGGCGCGTCGAGAGGTCGAGAAGCTTAAGCCCGCAGACAAATATGTTGCAGTCACGTACGCACCGGAAGTACAGCGTGCACCCTTTGAATTACCCAAAGAAGCCACTATCGCGACTCAGCCAGTTGCAAGAAAAGATTGTTGGCAACCGCCCTCAAGAAGGCGAACTGGTAAATTAGAAAAATTCCCATTAAGCCAATTACGTTTGAAAGGTGTCATGGGCATGGATAACACGGTTTCTGGCCTTGTTCAGGCTCCCAATGGCACCGTCTATAAAGTTAAGCCGGGTCAATACCTCGGACGCAATAATGGCAAAGTGACCCATGTCAGCCACTCCTACTTGTTGATTAATGAAACGTTGCCCGACGGCTTAGGATGTTGGCAAAAACGTAAAGTTAAGTTGGCTTTGAGATAGCCCCATTTATTTTTGATATTGAGTAATGAAAATGAGACAAGGATTAACACGTACACCAAGGATACTTACTGGGCTCTTCTCCTTATGGTTGTTTGTATTTTTAGCCCCTTTAGCGGCAGCTGAAGAAGTTTCGTCCAATGCCCTAAAAAGTATCGACTTTCGAACTAATAAAGATAAAGACGCGGTGATTGTCGTCGAATTGGCGTCACCGGCCGCGATTGTAGATATCAAGCGTGTACAGGAAGGGTTAAGTATCGATTTGCTTAACACTTCAGTAAAAGACGAGCAATTGTATCTCCTAGACGTGAAAGACTTTTCGACTGTGGTTGAGAGCGTAGAAGTGTTTCGCGACACCTCGACGACGCGCTTGGTTGCGCACATCAATGAAGAATACAAGCATGATTACCGTTTAACGGGGCGTTTTTTGGAAATCAAAGTAGCGAAGATCAAACCTAATGAGAAAGCCCCAGATAAAAGCATTTTAGAAAGAGAAGGTAAGCTTATTTCGATTAACTTCCAAGATATTCCTGTGCGAAACGTCTTGCAGCTTATTGCTGATTACAACCAATTCAATTTGGTTGTCTCCGACTCTGTGGAAGGCAACCTCACGCTTCGTCTTGATGGTGTCCCTTGGCAGCAAGTGCTGGATATTATATTGCAAGTTAAGGGGTTAGATAAGCGTGTTGATGGCAACGTGATTTTAGTTGCTCCGACTGATGAGCTGGACTTGCGTGAGAAGCAGCAGTTAGAAAAACAAAAACTGACGGAAGAAATGGGAGAGCTTTCATCTGAAATCATCAAAGTTAATTTTGCTAAAGCATCAGACATTGCGGAGATGATCAATGGTGAAGGAAATATCAGCATGCTGTCAGAGCGCGGCAGTATGACCATTGATGAGCGAACTAACTCGTTATTGATTAGAGAGTTACCTGAAAACATCGAGGTGATTCGAGAAATTATTGAGTCTTTGGATATTCCAGTTAAACAGGTTCAAATTGAGGCGCGTATTGTGACCATCAATGAAGGTAACATGGATGAGTTAGGGATTCGTTGGGGTTTTACGTCTATTAATGGCAGTAATACAGTGGGCGGTTCTATTGAGAACAACCTTGCCACGATCGGTCTCTATAATGGAGAAGGGGGCGACGACGGTGGTGACGGTGATGGAGTGGGGATCGATGACTTCCTAAATGTAAACTTAGCTGCAACCAGTCCGAATGCGACCAGCATTGCTTTTCAGGTCGCAAAGTTAGGTTCAGACACCTTGTTGGATCTTGAGCTTTCTGCTCTGCAACAAGAGTCTAAAGCTGAGATTATCTCGAGCCCACGTTTGATCACTACCAATAAGAAACCTGCCTATATCGAACAAGGTACAGAGATTCCTTACCTAGAGTCATCATCAAGTGGTGCAACGACGGTGACGTTCAAAAAGGCGGTATTAAGTTTGAAGGTAACCCCGCAAATCACACCGGATAACCGCTTAGTATTGGATTTAAGTGTCACGCAAGATAGACCTGGACAAGTAGTGAAGACCGGCACTGGTGAAGCTGTTGCGATTGATACTCAACGTATCGGGACGCAAGTGTTAGTGAATAACGGTGAAACGGTCGTTCTTGGTGGTATTTTTCAGCACAGCATTACTAACTCGGTGGACAAAGTGCCTTTGTTGGGCGACCTGCCGCTATTAGGTGCTCTTTTTCGTCGAAGTTATGAGAATGTTGGCAAAAGTGAGCTGTTAATTTTCGTCACGCCTAAGGTGGTGATTCAGTAGTTCTGTCTCGGGAAAAACTGATTAAATCAAAAATAAAGTTGCAATAGTGGCACCATGCTTGGATAATTTCGGGTCTTATCACGAATTATCTGTGAGGAACTGGTGCCACAAGCCTTGTAGAACAGCAGTTTAGCTGTGTTTTCTTGTGGCGATCTTATTGAATCAATGTTGTAAATTACTGCTAAACATGGCTGAGAAACGTAATATTTTCCTTGTTGGCCCAATGGGCGCCGGCAAAAGTACAATTGGTAGACATCTAGCACAGCAACTGCATATGGAGTTTGTTGACTCCGATACAGTGATCGAAGAACGCACTGGTGCAGACATCTCTTGGGTTTTTGATGTAGAAGGTGAAGAAGGCTTCCGCAAGCGTGAAGAAGCGGTACTTGAAGACCTAACACAAGAGCAAGGCATCGTGCTTGCGACTGGCGGTGGCTCTGTTAAGAGCAAAGAAAACCGCAATCGTCTTTCGGCACGTGGTGTTGTTGTTTACTTAGAAACGACGATTGAAAAGCAACTTGCGCGTACAAACCGCGACAAGAAGCGTCCTTTACTTCAAACGGATAACCCTCGCGAAGTATTGGAGCAATTAGCTGAAGAACGTAATCCTTTATATGAAGAAGTAGCGGATTACACTGTTCGCACTGACGATCAAAGTGCAAAAGTGGTAGCCAACCAGATCGTAAAAATGCTAGAAGAGAGATAAGTCTTTATCTTTTTTTTAATTGGAGCAAACCGATGGAACGGATTACGGTCAACCTAGCTGAGCGTAGCTACCCAATCTCTATTGGCGCCGGGTTATTTGAGGACCCGGCGTACCTCTCTCAAGTTCTCTCAAACAAAAATGCAAAACAAAAAGTTGTTGTGATCAGTAATGTCACAGTGGCGCCTTTGTATGCAGACAAAATTTTAAAGCAACTCGAGCAGCTCGGTTGTAGTGCATCCTTGTTAGAATTGCCTGACGGTGAACAGTACAAAAACTTGGATGTATTTAATCAAGTAATGAACTTCTTACTGGAAGGGAGTTATGCTCGTGATGTTGTGATCATCGCGTTAGGTGGTGGTGTTATTGGCGACCTTGTGGGTTTTGCGTCTGCCTGTTACCAGCGTGGGGTCGACTTTATTCAAATACCGACCACATTACTATCCCAAGTGGACTCTTCGGTTGGTGGAAAAACCGCGGTTAACCATCCGTTGGGTAAGAACATGATAGGTGCGTTTTACCAACCTAAAGCCGTGATCATTGATACCAACTGCCTGTCGACGTTGCCTGAACGTGAGTTCGCTGCGGGTATCGCCGAAGTCATTAAGTACGGCATTATTTACGATGCAGATTTTTTTGTATGGTTAGAAGACAATCTTGAGCGCTTGTATGCGTTGGATGAAGAAGCACTAACTTATGCGATCGCACGTTGCTGTGAAATAAAAGCGGAAGTGGTGGCTCAGGATGAGAAAGAGTCGGGCATCCGTGCTTTGCTTAACTTAGGTCACACCTTTGGTCATGCGATTGAAGCGGAACTTGGCTATGGCAATTGGCTGCATGGTGAAGCGGTATCTTCCGGCACTGTTATGGCGGCCAAAACGTCGCATCTACGCGGTCTGATCTCGGAAGAGCAATTTGAGCGTATTGTTGCGATTTTGCGTCGTGCAAAACTGCCTGTGCATACTCCAGACAGTATGAATTTCGATGACTTCATCAAGCACATGATGCGAGATAAGAAAGTCCTCTCTGGTCAATTACGATTGGTTTTGCCTACAGGTATTGGCACTGCCGAGGTAATTGCTGATACGACACAAGACGTACTCAAACAGGCAATAGACTTCGGTCGCGATATTTAACCTTGTAATGGCGCCTTTGGGCGTCATTCTTGTAGTGTATTAAGGTTATTAGATGAGTGTTGCTCACGTACTGGAATTAGGTTCTCAAATCGAGTTGCTTGATAGATTAGGTCTACTGACTAACTTTGGTTCCAATCTCATTGCGATTAATGGTCATGATGGGTACGGGAAATCTTGGTTAGCGCAGCGATACCTTGAAGTGGGTGCCAGTAACAAGAATCAATGTTTGTTACTTTGTCATTCTAATCAAGACGATGTGCAGCATCGCGTCCTTATTTTGAGTCAACTAGTTTCGGACGCATTGTTTAATCAGCAAGAGCCTTTACTTGATAGCCTTGAAAGGCTTTTAGGTGATGAGCCGTGTGACATTGCAATTGTTGTAGATGATGCGCATTTATTGAGTGAGACACTTATCTCTGAGCTTTGGATGCTGGTCTTAGAGGCGCACCATAAGCCAAATTGGACCATCAATGTCTTACTGTTTACACAGTCTGGACGTTTAGAAGGTTTGCTAGCACGTCTCAGTTATGGACAAGAGATAAAGCCTGTTGAGCTTGATATTGATATGTTGTCCGAAGTGGAAGCTCGTCGTTTCTTTGAGTCACTTGTTGCGCGCTACGTCGATGATGAGTCTGAGAAACGGGTTCGAGATGCATTTAAAAAAGTCGACCCAGTACCGGGTGACATCATGGCGTTAGGAGAGATGAAAGTGGAAAAAAGGATCATTATCCGCTCGATTGTCGGTTCACCCCTGAATATTGCGTTGGTGGTATTAGTCTTACTGTTGCTTGCTGCTGGTGGCTATTGGTGGATGCTTAGTCAACCAAGTCCTGATGATAAAGCGCAGCAAATTGCTGGCAGTTTAGAGCAAACGGCTATTCCAACTTTTGAAGAGTCAGGAGTCAGTGCAGCGCAGTCTTCACTGCAACCTGTAACCGATGGCTCTAGCAGTCTTGATAAGTCTGGTGCGGTTGATGATTCTGATTCATTACCGCCCGCTGTGACAGAAGAAGTAGCGAGCGTAGGCAGTGATGACAATCAACAAAGAGTGGTGATTGAGTCGAATGTGGTCGATGCATTGCTTGAAGGTAAAGCTGATTCAGCAGACACAAAAGCGATTGATGATGTCGTAGGTACTGAGAAGACAGAAACCGCCGATGAAACTAGCTCCCCTTTGATTAAAGTCGTAAAACCGAATCAAGATATGACGCAAGCACCTGCTCAGTCAGAAGAGGGTGAGGCAAACCAACCTGTTGTGAAGTTTTCATTTGCTCGTGAAGAACTAAAAGCGCTATCGCCAAGAGCTTATACTTTACAACTCGCAGCTATGACCTCAATGGAAGATGTACAATCCTTTCTCAATGAGCATCAACTGAATAATCAAGTGCGAATTTATCCTACCGTTCGTAATGACACCGAGTGGTATATCATCACATATCAAGATTATCCGACAATTCAAATGGCTCGTGATGCCGTCGCAAGCTTGCCAGATTCGGTTAAGTCGGTGAGTCCTTGGGCAAAATCACTCCGTCAGGTTCACCGTGAAATTGAACGAGTGAAATAAACCTGAGCTTCCCTGAAAAATATGTTACATTCCGCAGCCTTAATTTTTGGTCGATAGATAGAGCAGTAGATGAAAAAGCAACGAGCCTTTCTTAAATGGGCAGGAGGAAAATACGGACTGGTTGAAGACATCCAACGTCATTTGCCGCCGGCTCGAAAGCTAGTTGAACCTTTTGTTGGTGCGGGCTCAGTGTTTCTGAATACCGATTATGACCATTATCTACTTGCAGATATCAATCCAGATTTGATCAATCTGTACAACCTGCTGAAAGAACGCCCTGAAGAGTATATCTCTGAAGCGAAGCGTTGGTTTGTCGCTGAGAACAACCGCAAAGAAGCCTACCTACACATTCGCGCTGAATTTAATAAAACCGATGACGTGATGTACCGCTCTTTAGCGTTTTTGTATATGAACCGCTTTGGTTTTAATGGCCTATGCCGTTACAACAAAAAAGGTGGCTTCAATGTACCGTTTGGCTCTTACAAAAAGCCGTATTTCCCTGAGGCGGAACTGGAGTTTTTTGCAGAAAAAGCCACAAAAGCTACGTTCGTTTGTGAAGGTTATCCTGAAACATTTCGTCGTGCGCGCAAAGGGAGCGTCGTGTATTGCGATCCACCTTATGCGCCGCTTTCAAATACGGCAAATTTCACCTCATACGCAGGTAATGGTTTCACGTTGGACGACCAAGCTGCATTAGCCGACATTGCTGAAAGAACAGCGACTGAACGTGGCATTCCTGTGTTGATTTCTAACCACGACACTACCTTGACACGTCGGTTGTATCACGGTGCGGATCTTAATGTGGTAAAAGTAAAGCGTACCATTAGCCGTAATGGTAACGGTCGTAATAAAGTTGATGAGCTACTTGCGCTTTTTCATGCCCCAGACATGGATAAATCAAACTCTTAATTCTCACACTATTATATCTAAATAGTGGATCTCCCCACTGGCTTCGGTAGAATTGCGCGCAGATTGTTTGCTCATTACTACTGAGGTCAGGTATGAAAGATTTTCTTATTGCTCCATCCATTTTATCGGCAGATTTTGCTCGTCTCGGTGAAGATGTAGAAAAAGTACTCGCAGCGGGTGCGGATGTGGTGCATTTCGACGTTATGGATAACCACTATGTACCAAACCTGACTTTTGGTGCGCCTGTGTGTAAAGCGCTACGCGATTATGGCATCACGGCGCCAATCGATGTTCACCTAATGGTGAAACCCGTTGACCGTATTATTCCTGATTTCGCAAAAGCGGGTGCGTCGATGATTACGTTCCATGTAGAAGCTTCTGATCATGTAGACCGTACACTGCAGTTAATTAAAGAGCACGGCTGTCAGGCTGGTGTGGTACTAAACCCAGCAACGCCACTTGCAAGTCTTGAGTTTATTATGGATAAAGTCGACATGATTCTACTGATGTCGGTAAACCCTGGTTTTGGTGGTCAATCATTCATTCCTCATACACTAGATAAACTGCGTGCCGTTCGTAAGATGATTGACGAGTCTGGTCGTGATATCCGCTTAGAAATCGATGGCGGTGTGAAGGTTGACAACATTCGTGAAATTGCAGAAGCGGGCGCAGACATGTTTGTCGCAGGCTCGGCGATTTTCGGTGAGCCAGATTACAAACAAGTGATCGATCAAATGCGCGCTGAACTGGCTGAAGTTAAATAAGCACCGATAAGCCAGCGCAATAACACACTGATTTTAAAGGCTGCCATGTTGTTGGCAGCCTTTGTGTTTTCTAGTATTAGAAGAAATTAAATATCCGCTGCGATGAGCAAATAATCACTTGCCTATTTTACGCCCTTTCTGTACTATTCGTGCTCCTTAAACTCAGTCAATTATCTTTAGTTCCTTGCTTCCTCTGGACGACTGAGCCATTTGTGGAAGCTGAATAATCCGTAAGGAGCAACCAATGCGTCATTACGAAATCGTATTCATGGTGCACCCAGATCAAAGCGAGCAAGTTGCTGGCATGATCGAGCGTTACACTGGTTCAATCACCGAAGCTGGCGGTAAAATCCACCGTCTAGAAGACTGGGGCCGTCGTCAACTGGCTTACCCAATCAACAAGCTTCACAAAGCTCACTACGTTCTTATGAACGTTGAAGCTGACCAAGCTGTAATTGATGAGCTAGAAACTGCTTTCCGTTTCAACGATGCAGTTCTACGTAACATGATCATGCGTACTAAAGCAGCGATCACTGAGCAATCTATCATGCTTAAGCAAAAAGAAGAGCGTGCTCCACGTCGTGAAGAGCGTTCTGAAGCTAAGCCTGAAGCTAAGTCAGAAGCTGCTGAGTAAGTTTTCTTATGGCCAATCGAATGGAGCTGAGCGGCACCATTGCCAAACCGCCCATTCGTAGTAAAAGCCCTGGTGGCATTGAACACTGTCGGTTTTGGCTGGAGCATCGCTCTACTATTATCGAAGCTGACTTACCTCGACAAGTTTATTGTCGTATGCCGGTAGTCGTCAGCGGGCTTGGGTCACAAGCACTAACTCAGAATTTAGTTCAAGGCAGTAACATTAAGGTAAGTGGTTTTGTCACTTATCAAACCGGCCGAAATGGCGTGGGAAAATTAGTGTTACACGCCGACAACATTACTCAAATTTAAGATCAGGAGATAGCCCATGGCTCGTTTCTTCCGTCGTCGTAAATTCTGCCGTTTCACTGCAGAAGGCGTACAAGAGATTGATTACAAAGACGTAGCAACTCTTAAAAACTACATCACTGAAGCTGGTAAAATCGTACCTAGCCGTATCACTGGTACAAGCGCTAAGTACCAGCGTCAACTAGCACGTGCTATCAAGCGTTCACGCTACCTAGCTCTACTACCGTACACTGACAAGCATCAGTAATCGGTTCATTTTATTAAGAAAGAGGATTAAGCAATGCAAGTTATTCTACTTGATAAAATTGGTAACCTAGGTGGTCTTGGCGATACTGCAAACGTTAAATCTGGCTACGCTCGTAACTTCCTTATCCCACAAGGTAAAGCAGTTATGGCAACTAAAGCTAACGTTGAAATGTTTGAAGCTCGTCGTGCTGAACTAGAAGCTAAAGTTGCTGAGCAACTAGCTGCTGCAGAAGCTCGCGCAGAGAAAGTTAACGCTCTAGAAGCTGTAGTTATCGCTTCTAAAGCTGGTGACGAAGGCAAACTATTCGGTTCTATCGGTACTCGTGACATCGCTGACGCTATCACAGCTGCAGGCGTTGAAGTTGCTAAGAGCGAAGTTCGCCTTCCTGAAGGTGCTCTACGTACAACTGGTGAGTTCGAGATCAGCGTTCAACTTCACTCTGAAGTTTTCGCAACTGTGAACCTACAAGTTGTTGCTGCTGAGTAATTCAGTATCAAGACGAAATACTAAAAAGCACCTCCTTGGAGGTGCTTTTTTTATTTCTAAAACTGAGAGAAAAAGGGTTAAAAAGCGAAAAGTAAATTAACGGAAAATACGCTGTCTGCTTTGCTTAAGCCTTCAGGCACTTTATCGTGATACTGACGAGAGTGCGCCAGTTTCAGTGCAATATCTTCAGTAATATCATTGGTTACACTGAGTTCACTATCAGTACGTGTGTTACTTCTACCTGTTACCAACGTAATATCAGCTGCGAAACTTAAATTATCCAACGCATGCCAAGTTGTGTTGATATTTCCTCGAAAAATGCCTTCTCTAACGATATCGGGAAAGACAATATCGTCATCATCTATTTCGTCTAAGTTTGGCTCTTGATAGCGAAAACCAGGGCCTACCTCTACCTCTAAAATGAAGTTCTCAGTGTAGGAGAACTGGTAACCCAAACCACCTGACAACGTATAGTCTTTAAAATAAGCACTGTAGCGAGAATCCACTCCTTTAAAGCTGCCATACAAATATGTCTTAGGGCCTAACTTGTAGTCACTCTGTAGGGAGTAGGTGGATGAGCGTTTGTCTTCTTCACCGTCTTTGTACAAGTTGTAGTACTTCCATTCACCATTAGAACGGTGTCGACCTGACGTATATTCAGCACTCAAACGAGCATTCAGGGAACGAGAGTCCGTGTTACCTGTGTGAGCTTGATAGCCGAACTCCACCTCGGTTTTTAGTGGGTCGGGTACATCAATATTTTGCTCTGGCTGTACTGATTCGTCAGCATACGATGCACTAGCGCACAGTAGGCTAAAGCTAAGTAACCAGTATCGGGACACATCAACCTCGAACGTAATCAAAAAGGAGGGGCATGATACTGATACAGATATTTGGTTGGGTCAATGGTAGGTTAATTTTTATTAGAGCTAGGCGGAAGAACCAGGCTATTACCCGGGTGGTTCACATGATGATTTCTTAACAAGTAATTGTCGCTTCGGGGAAGCATCTCAGTTAGGTTAAGGTTATAATCGTGGGTCAATAGTAGTTATCGAGCAAAGTCATGGCGGAAAACAGAAATCGCAAACCTTCAGACAGTCAGGTCGACGCAATTAAAGTGCCACCTCACTCACTAGAAGCCGAGCAATCAGTAATTGGTGGTCTTTTACTGGATAATGAACGTTGGGACACCGTTGCCGAACGTGTTGTGAGCAGTGATTTCTATAGTCGTCCACACCGCCTGATTTTTGAAGGTGTAAAAACCATTCTTGAAGCGGGTAAACCTCTCGATCTTATTACTTTATCGGAATATCTAGAGCGTCACGAGTTGTTAGAAGATGTAGGCGGTTTTGCTTACCTCGCTGACTTGGCGAAGAATACGCCAAGTGCAGCTAACATCAATGCGTATGCTGATATTGTCGCTGAGCGTGCGATTGTTCGTGGCCTTATTGGTGTCGCGAATGAAATTGCGGACGCGGGCTATGACCCTCAAGGTCGCAGTTCTGAAGATTTAATAGACATGGCGGAGAGTAAAGTTTTTGCTATCGCCGAGTCTCGAACTAGTGAAAACGAAGGACCACAAAACGTCGACAACATCCTCGAAAAGACGTTAGAACGTATCGAGTTGTTGTATAAAACGCCACAAGATGGTGTTACGGGGGTCGATACCGGTTTCACAGATCTCAATAAGAAAACCGCAGGTTTGCAAGGCTCTGATTTGGTGATTGTCGCAGCGCGTCCATCGATGGGTAAAACGACCTTTGCGATGAACTTGTGTGAAAATGCGGCCATGCAACAAGAAAAGCCCGTACTTATTTTCTCGTTAGAGATGCCAGCTGAACAGTTGATGATGCGTATGTTGGCCTCTTTGTCTCGTGTAGACCAAACCAAGATCCGTACGGGTCAGCTAGATGACGAAGATTGGGCGCGTATTTCTTCTACTATGGGTATCCTGATGCAGAAGAAAAATATGTACATTGATGATAGCTCTGGTCTAACTCCGACCGAAGTGCGTTCGCGCGCTCGCCGTATCGCTCGTGAACATGGCGGTCTATCGATGATCATGGTCGACTACCTTCAGTTGATGCGCGTGCCTTCGTTAACCGATAACCGTACTCTTGAGATTGCTGAGATCTCTCGCTCTCTTAAGGCGCTGGCAAAAGAGCTAAATGTGCCTGTTGTGGCACTGTCGCAGCTAAACCGTTCCCTAGAGCAACGTGCGGATAAACGACCAGTAAACTCGGACTTGCGTGAATCCGGTTCCATCGAGCAGGATGCCGACTTGATCATGTTCATCTACCGTGATGAGGTTTATCACCCAGATAGTCCGTACAAAGGTACGGCCGAAATCATTATTGGTAAACAGCGTAACGGTCCTATCGGCTCTGTTCGCCTCACTTTCCAAGGTCAACATTCGCGTTTCGACAACTACGCGGGTCCTGCATTCGATATTGATGATGAGTAATTCCATGAGTTATATGAAAGCGGCCAAGGCGTGCATTGATTTGTCTGCGTTGCAGCACAACTTACAGCGCGTAAAAGCTCAAGCGCCACAAAGTAAAGTGATGGCTGTCGTCAAGGCCAATGGTTATGGTCACGGATTACGTCATGTCGCAAAACATGCTAACCATGCGGATGCGTTTGGCGTGGCTCGTATTGAAGAAGCATTGCAACTGCGCGCTTGTGGAGTAGTAAAGCCGATTCTATTGCTAGAAGGTTTTTACTCTCCTGGTGACTTACCTGTTCTTGTGACGAACAACATCCAAACTGTGGTGCACTGTGAAGAGCAGCTTATCGCCTTGGAGCAAGCAGACCTTGAAACTCCGGTTGTCGTGTGGCTGAAGATTGACAGTGGCATGCACCGCCTTGGGGTTCGTCCTGAACAATATGACGAGTTTGTAACGCGGCTGAAGGAGTGTCCAAATGTAGCGAAACCGTTGCGTTACATGAGCCACTTTGGCTGTGCAGATGAGCTGGATAGCGATATTACCCCACAACAGATTGAGCGGTTTAAATCGTTGACTTCTGGTTGCCAAGGGGAACGTTCACTGGCGGCATCTGCGGGGTTATTGGCATGGCCTCAAAGCCATTTAGATTGGGTTCGTCCGGGTATTATCATGTATGGTGTGTCGCCATTCGATGACAAAACGGCGCAAGATCTTGGGTATCAACCTGTTATGACACTTAAATCCCACCTTATTGCGGTACGTGAAGTCAAGAAGGGTGAAAGTGTTGGCTACGGTGGTATTTGGACCAGTGAGCGAGATACAAAAGTTGGTGTCATCGCTGTAGGGTATGGCGACGGTTACCCAAGAAGTGCTCCAAACGGTACGCCGGTGTGGGTTAATGGCCGTAAAGTACCTATTGCAGGTCGAGTTTCCATGGATATGCTGACGGTCGATTTGGGACCAGACGCAACGGATAAAGTCAGCGACGAAGCGATTCTTTGGGGGAAAGAGCTCCCAGTAGAAGAAGTGGCGGGTCACATTGGTACGATTGCGTATGAACTCGTGACTAAGCTAACGCCTCGCGTCGAGATGGAATACTCAAAATAAACAACGAAAGGCTAACCCAAGGTTAGCCTTTGTTTTATCTACTCACCGTTAATCGTAGCAATAACGCGGCGGCCGCCACCAAAGTCTCGATGCTCACCCAAGTAAATACCCTGCCATGTACCTAAAGCTAATCGACCATTTTGGATTGGTACCGTCACACTACTGCCCAGCAGTGATGCTTTAATATGTGCCGGCATGTCGTCGTCACCTTCATAGGTGTGCTGATAATAAGGAGCACGCTCTGGCACAAACTTATTGAAGTGCGCTTCCATGTCCATACGCACGGTTGGATCAGCATTCTCATTTAAGGTCAAACTGGCGGAGGTGTGCTGAATAAATAAGTGTAATAAACCTACTGAAAGTTCGTTTATTTGTGGTAATTGTTGTTCAATTTCATCAGTTATCAGGTGAAAACCGCGGCTTCTCGCTTTTAATTGCAGTGTTTTTTGTGCCCACATACGTGTTCCTTTGGAAATTTATAAATTGGCGTCTATCCTATTCCAATTAGAGCCTGTCATTAGTAAATGATATGATTCTTGTCATCGTAAATGAATGTTCAATTTCAGGGCAGGGAACGTGACCTAACTCAATGTGAGTGTAAAAGCTCTCGGTCATAATTGGCGCCTGAAAAAAAATTACAAAGACTTGTTTTGTGGCAATTTGCCCAAACATCTAATTTATATTCTATTTGCTAAATCGGGGATTCCACAGTTTTCGCTAGACTGTAAGGAATGGAACCTACTGTAACATCGGGATAAAGACCATGTTGAAAAATATCAATCCAACGCAAACACAAGCTTGGAAAGCGCTAACGGCGCATTTCGAATCTGCACAAGATATGGATCTTAAAGAGCTGTTTGCTCAAGACGCAGCGCGTTTCGACAAATACTCTGCACGTTTCGGCTCAGACATCCTAGTCGATTACTCAAAGAACCTCATCAATGAGGAAACTCTGAAGCACCTGTTTGCTCTTGCGAAAGAGACCGAGCTGAAATCTGCAATTGAAGCGATGTTCAGTGGTGAAGCGATCAACCAAACAGAAGGTCGCGCTGTTCTTCACACTGCACTACGTAACCGCGCTAATACTCCAGTTATGGTAGATGGCGAAGACGTAATGCCAGCAGTGAACGCGGTTCTAGAAAAAATGAAATCATTCACTGAGCGCGTTATCGGCGGTGAATGGAAAGGTTACACAGGCAAAGCAATTACCGATATTGTGAACATCGGTATCGGCGGTTCTGACCTTGGCCCTTACATGGTGACGGAAGCTCTAGCGCCATACAAAAATCATCTAAACCTTCACTTCGTATCTAACGTTGATGGTACACACATCGTTGAAACGTTGAAGAAAGTTAACCCAGAAACGACGTTATTCTTGATCGCGTCTAAGACGTTTACAACACAAGAAACCATGACTAACGCGCACACTGCTCGTGATTGGTTCCTAGAATCGGCGGGTGATCAGGCTCATGTGGCTAAGCACTTTGCTGCGCTTTCAACAAACGCGACAGCCGTGTCTGAATTTGGTATCGATACAGCGAACATGTTTGAATTCTGGGACTGGGTTGGTGGCCGTTACTCACTATGGTCTGCGATCGGTCTATCAATTGCACTAGCAGTAGGTTTCGACAACTTTGTTGAGTTGCTTGATGGTGCTCACGAGATGGACAAGCACTTCGTATCAACAGATCTAGAAAGCAATATTCCAGTGATTCTTGCTTTGATTGGTATTTGGTACAACAACTTCCACGGTGCGGAGTCAGAAGCTATCCTACCTTACGATCAATACATGCACCGTTTTGCAGCATACTTCCAGCAAGGCAACATGGAATCAAACGGTAAATACGTTGACCGTGACGGCAATGCTGTAACTTACCAAACTGGCCCAATCATTTGGGGTGAACCAGGTACCAACGGTCAGCACGCGTTCTACCAGCTAATTCACCAAGGTACTAAGCTTATCCCATGTGACTTCATTGCACCTGCAATTAGCCACAACCCAGCTAGCGATCATCACCAAAAACTGATGTCTAACTTCTTCGCGCAAACTGAAGCTCTAGCGTTTGGTAAAAATGAAGAAACCGTGAAAGAAGAGTTGGTGAAAGTTGGTAAGAATGCTGAAGAAGTGGCAGCGATTGCGCCATTCAAAGTGTTTGAAGGTAACCGTCCAACAAACTCTATTCTAGTGAAGCAAATCACGCCTCGTACGCTAGGTAACTTGATCGCAATGTACGAACACAAAATTTTCGTACAAGGTGTTATCTGGAATATCTTCAGCTTTGACCAGTGGGGCGTGGAGCTAGGTAAACAACTGGCTAACCAAATCCTACCTGAGCTTGCAGATGAGTCTCAAATCAGCTCGCATGACAGCTCAACAAACGGTCTAATCAACGCATTTAAAGCGTTCAAAGCTTAATGTTTGAATAGATAAAGAAAAGGTCAGCAAATGCTGACCTTTTTATTGCCTGAGGCAAAAACAAAATAGGTTGGCCAGTGCCAACCTATTTTTCTCTTTTATTCGAAGCAAATTTCGATAAAGGCATTTCCCCATTGGGAAGAGAAAGGCATGATAATAATTGAGCCTTCACACTTGTGGCGAATCGTATGACCTCGGCCCGAAACCACAACCGGTGTTGCCATATCAAAGTCAAAACCACTTTCTGCCAGAATGCGTTTCGCACCACCAGTAACCATGTTGGTGATCTCACCCACCATATCGGTCACTTCTTCATTGAGCCCATTTGGACGTTCACCAAGCATGTTCTGCATGATTTCTAGGGCGAGTGCTTCATCAAAGGTGATCGACATTGAACCACGAGTTTGTGGGCCTACCATACCAATCAGACCAGAAACGTCACCTCGTGCGATCTCATCTTTTTTGATTCGCGGTTTTTGTGGCTTCAGCTCAAGAGAAGCCATAGTTTTTAGCACGTTCATTAAAGAAGCTAAAAACGGGTTTACAAATTCAGCGCGCATAACGTTCTTCTATACTTTTTCTTTCGTCTCGGAGGAACAGGCCTGGCATTCACCATGAGTTTCAATAACTTGGTTGGTCAGTTTGAATCCATGCTTCTCGGCGTTTTCGGCTAACAAGGATATCAGCGTCTCATCTTCGAGTTCAACGACATCACCACATTTATCGCAAATTAGTAATTGGAAAAAGTGCTGCTGAGTATTGAAAGAACAACAAGTAATAAAGCTATTTGTCGATTCCACTCGGTGGATGAAGCCTTGCTCTAGGAGAAAATCTAATGCTCGATAAACAGTGGGCGGCTTAGCCTGAGGCTCACTCTCTTTTAGTTGCTCCAATAGCTCATACGCACTTGAGGCGCGGCGATTAGAACAAATGAGTTCAAATACGCGTCGGCGTTGCGGAGTCAGTCGTACTCCACGCTCTGCGCAGATACTTTCAATTTGTTCAATGATTGTTGGGTTCAAACCTTTCACCATAACTATCGGACGTGCTCTATGATAAATCATTTCTATACGAAGTTCGTTTAGAAATGCTTCATTTTACCCACTATCAGAACGAAAATCATGAATTAAAGCAAGTCGGTGGTGGTGTGAAGGCGGAATAATCATCACAGAATGAATCAACGAATGACAGATTCGTATTACTTCTGCGTATTCCTAAGCACTTGGCTAGTCAGCCAACCAAATCATTCTCGCTGAAACTAGCACCCAGAGGTGCTTGGGTATACAATACCCGACTTATTTTTTGAGCGTACTGCTGCGCTCGACCTTGGCAACATAAAAACGGGTGTTTATATCATGACTCATTCTTGCAGGCTCTCCGTAGCACCAATGTTAGATTGGACTGATCGTCATTGTCGCTACTTCCATCGCTTAATGACCAAAGAAACCCTGCTGTACACTGAAATGGTGACGACAGGTGCGATCATTCATGGAAAAGGAGATTTCCTGGCTTATAACGAAGAAGAGCATCCGTTAGCCCTTCAACTTGGTGGTTCAAACCCAGCAGATTTGGCTACGTGTGCCAAGCTAGCGCAAGAGCGTGGCTACGATGAGATTAACCTAAATGTGGGGTGTCCATCTGACCGCGTACAAAATGGTCGCTTCGGTGCTTGCCTAATGGCTGAACCGCAGTTAGTTGCGGATTGTGTCGCAGCAATGAAAGACGTGGTCGATATCCCTGTAACAGTCAAGACTCGCATTGGTATTGATGATCAAGACTCTTACGAATTCCTAACGGATTTCGTTTCTATTGTTTCAGAAAAGGGTGGCTGTGAGCAGTTCACTATCCACGCACGTAAAGCATGGTTAAGTGGTCTAAGCCCAAAAGAAAACCGTGAGATCCCACCATTGGATTACCCACGCGCTTACCAATTGAAGCAAGACTTCTCACACCTAACGATTGCGATTAACGGTGGCGTGAAATCATTAGAAGAAGCAAAAGCACATCTTCAGCATCTTGACGGTGTGATGATTGGTCGTGAAGCATACCAAAGCCCATATTTACTGGCATCGGTAGATCAAGAGTTGTTTGGCTCTAATGCTCCAGTGAAGAAACGCAGCGAAATTGTTGAAGAGATGTATCCATACATTGAAGCGCAATTAGCGAAAGGTGCGTACCTTGGTCATATTACCCGCCACATGTTAGGTTTGTTCCAAAGCATGCCCGGTGCTCGTCAATGGCGTCGTCATATCAGTGAAAATGCGCACAAACCAGGTTCTGGTCTAGAAGTATTGCAAGACGCGCTAGCTAAGATTCCAAAAGAATTGAATGTGTAAAATTCGCCAGTGAATGGCTAAAATTACCAACTAAAGAATGATAAAGCCAGAGTGCAGAAATGCCTCTGGCTTTGTTTTTCTTATTAAAAATCATAATCTTAACTTCGTTTCTGTAAGTTGGTATGGAAACTGCTCTGTTTATTGAAAACAAATGGAGAAGTGATTATGTTGGAGCTAATCTTTATTTTAGTCTTCGCGGCGACCTTGTTGGTTACGGGTATCACAATGATGACCGTATTCGCAGCAACTGGTATTGCGTTAGTTGTGATGTTTTTACTGGGAATGGTTGGAGCGGTACTTAAACTATTACCATGGTTAATCGTGATTGCATTGGGTATTTGGTTCTTCAAGAATTACGTCGCTCAGCCCCGCTATAAATAATGAGTAACATCATTTAGTTGATGGAGAGGCGTGAGAATATGGTATATTTCCTCTCACGTCCTCTACGTGAATATCAGCTATCTCGGAGTAAATACTACATGACAAATAAAGCGAACATCGCTTTAACGGCATTATCGTTGGCAGTATCTTTTCCTGTTTTTGCAGAGTACTCTGTATCGACAAAAGTCGGCGCAGAGGTATGGGCTGCCGACACTAAAGTTAATGAAGTGAGACGAGATAGCAGTACCGCAGGCACTTTTTACGCGGCGATTGAACATGATGTTAAATATGTCCCTAATGCGCGCCTTCGTTACTCAAGTGTTGATGCGGATTACATGGGGTTCGATAAGCTCGATTTAACCTTGTATTACCACGTTCTAGAGCATGATTTATTGCACTTTGATGCGGGTCTCACGTTCAGTAATTTAAGTGACACTAAATACATTGATGCTGGCTCAAGCAGGCGTGTAGAAGAATTTGATGAGCTGATTTGGGCTTGGTATGGTTACGCAGAAATTCAAGTTCCGGATACAAACTTTGATGTGATTGGTGAGATAAACTTTGGTGACAACAAAGGTATCAAAAGCACCGATTTCATGGCAGGTGTTCAATACAATGTACCGCTCGAAAAAGCTCGACTGGCTTTTCGTGGAGGTTACCGTGTGATTGATTTAGAGTCCGATAAATTCATGTCGGATCTAGGGAAAGAGTTTATTTTTGCTAACGGCTTCTTTGTGAGTGCGGAATACGCGTTCTAAATTCAGCCATGTTAGATATTCGATTTACTTAAAACGTCGCTTTATAAGCGGCGTTTTTTTATATCACTTCATTATATCTAATCGAAATTTCTCCCTATTTGGCTGACTTAGACCATGCTTACCTAGGAGCAATGTGAAAGTTAAAGCAGGGATAGCGATGACAATAAATGAACTAAGACATCTATTCCGTGAAAATCAGCTTATCGAAGCGATTATTGAGCCTGCAATCCAAGAGGGTGGTTGGGTTGTAGAGTTCAGACATGCGCGCGGTGGTTTTGTTTTTCTAACGGACAGTCACGGCGAAGAATGTCTTTATGAAGATTTGGATACTGCGTCAAAATCGGCAATGGCAGTAGGCTTTCAACAAGTCCGCATTGAAGATCGATGAGCAAAAAGTAAGCCGTTCTTACTTCCAAAAAGTTATAAAACATTCACTTCTATTCTTTCTTGTTATTAAGGAGAGTGGGTACTCTATCGTCACGCAATGAATAGGGATGTCGTGATAATGTCTTTTCAAAAGAATGAGTATTCTCACAAGAATGTGTCTGAAGATAATAATGGGCAAGGAGGAAATCCTCCAATCGCAAGCCCTCTGAATGACCAACAAATTAGCTCACTCCAACAAACTGTCTCTGAGTTGTCTTCACAGCAACTTGCTTGGGTCAGTGGGTATTTTTGGGGATTAGCTCAAAATCAACCAAACACAGCGGTAACGCCAATTGCACAAGCAACGGCAGCCGTATCAGCGAAGCCAGCAGGTAAGTTGAGTATTATTTTTGCTTCCCAAACGGGCAATGCTAAAGGTGTTGCTGAAGCTCTGGAACAGGAAGCAAAAGCAGAAGGAATTGCAGTCGAACTTTTTGATGCAAGCGATTACAAAGGTAAAAACTTAGCCAAAGAAACGCATGTCATTATTGTGGCATCGACTAACGGCGAAGGCGAAGCGCCAGACAATGCCATTGAGCTACATGAGTTTTTGCAATCGAAGAAGGCTCCTAAGCTGCCAAACCTGCAATATGGTGTTATTGCATTGGGAGATTCTAGCTACGAGTTCTTCTGTCAGACCGGTAAAGACTTCGACACTTACCTATCAAAGCTAGGCGCGACTCCATTTATCGAGCGTCTTGATTGCGATGTGGATTATGAAGCCCGCGCAACTGAATGGCGTAAGAATGCGTTAGACAAGGTAAAAGATACACTTTCTTCTGGCTCTGAAGCGGATGTGGTTCAACTTCCTGTGGGTCAAGCTGCGACTGCGCACTCTCCTTACAATAAACAAAATCCGTACACTGCGACGTTACTGACCAGTCAAAAAATCACGGGCCGTGACTCTGGAAAAGACGTTCGTCATATAGAAATCGACTTAGAAGGCTCGGGCTTAACGTATCAGCCAGGTGATGCACTAGGTGTGTGGTTTGAAAATAGCTCGGAACTTGCAAATGCCATTCTTGGTAAGGTCGGTTTGTCTGGGGTTGAGACTGTTGACGTTGATGGTGAAAGCTTGTCAATCCACAGTGCTCTTGTGAGTAAATATGAAATCACAACATCTAACCCGCAGCTCATCACAAAGTTTGCCGAGTTATCCGGTAGCAAGAAGCTACAAAAGTTAGTTGAAGATAAAGATAAGCTTCGCGAGTACTCTGCAAATACTCAAATCGTTGATGTACTGGCAGAAAAGAAAACCAAGTTAACCGCAGATGAGTTGATTGGTTTGCTTCGTCGTCTTACTCCACGCCTTTACTCTATTGCATCAAGCCAAGAAGAGGTCGATGAAGAAGTACACCTAACGGTTGCTTTGGTTGAGTACGAACAAAACGACGAAAAACGATATGGTGGTGCGTCTAGTTTCTTAGCACAGCGTCTCGAAGAGGGAGATGAAGTTAAAGTATTTGTTGAGCATAACAACAACTTTAAACTGCCGGAAGATGATAGTACTCCAATTATCATGGTTGGTCCTGGCACAGGGATCGCACCATTCCGTAGCTTTATTCAGGAACGTGAAAACCGCGATGCTGAAGGCAAAAACTGGTTGTTCTTTGGTGATCGCACGTTCACTCAAGATTTCTTGTACCAAGTGGAATGGCAAAAGTATCTCAAGTCAGGAGTACTAAGCCGATTGGATGTTGCCTTTAGTCGTGACCAAGTAGAAAAGGTTTACGTACAACATCGCATCTTAGAAAACGCAGCTCAAGTGTGGCAGTGGATCCAAGAAGGCGCTTATATCTATGTCTGCGGTGATGCAACGCGTATGGCAAAAGATGTGCATGACGCATTGGTTATCGTTGCTGAACAAGAAGGCAAGATGCCGCGTGACGATGCAGAACAATTTATTAATGACCTACGTAAAGCGAAACGTTATCAGAGGGATGTGTACTAATGACTTTTTCTACGGACAATAATAAGCAGGTTGTATTAGGTGAAGAGTTAGGGCCGCTATCTGATAACGAGCGCCTGAAGCGAGAAAGCAACTTATTACGTGGCACCATTGAGCAAGATTTACAGGACCGTATTACTGGTGGCTTTACTGCCGACAACTTCCAGTTAATTCGTTTCCACGGTATGTATCAACAAGACGATCGTGATATCCGTAATGAACGCACAAAGCAAAAACTGGAACCATTACATAATGTGATGCTTCGTGCTCGTATGCCTGGAGGCATCATCACGCCAACGCAATGGTTAGCGATCGACAAGTTCGCAACGGAGCACTCTTTATATGGAAGTATTCGTCTGACGACTCGCCAAACGTTCCAGTTTCATGGGGTATTAAAACCGAATATTAAGTTGATGCATCAAACGCTCAACAGTATTGGCATTGATTCGATTGCAACCGCGGGTGATGTAAACCGTAACGTGTTGTGTACCACTAACCCAGTGGAGTCAGAGTTACACCAAGAAGCTTACGAATGGGCGAAGAAGATCAGTGAGCATCTATTACCAAAGACGCGCGCTTATGCAGAGATTTGGCTAGACGGTGAAAAAGTAGAAAGCACGGAAGAAGACGAACCGATTCTAGGCAAGAACTACTTACCACGTAAGTTTAAAACTACAGTGGTTATCCCACCGCAAAATGACGTAGATGTACACGCTAACGATCTCAACTTCGTAGCGATTGCAGATAACGGTAAGCTGGTAGGCTTTAACGTCCTGGTCGGCGGCGGCTTAGCGATGACGCATGGCGATACATCAACTTATCCGCGCCGCGCTGACGACTTTGGCTTTATTCCGCTGGACAAGACACTTGATGTTGCCGCAGCTGTAGTAACAACTCAGCGCGACTGGGGTAACCGTTCAAACCGTAAGAACGCAAAAACCAAATACACATTGGATCGTGTAGGTAGCGATGTCTTTAAAGCGGAAGTCGAGAAACGTGCTGGTGTTAAGTTTGAGCAAAGCCGTCCATATGAATTCACAGAACGTGGTGACCGTATTGGCTGGGTAGAAGGAATTGATGGTAAATATCATCTAGCGCTTTTCATCGAAAACGGTCGCTTATTAGACTTTCCAGGTAAACCACTTAAGACGGGTGTTGCTGAAATTGCCAAAATCCACAAAGGCGATTTCCGCATGACAGCAAACCAAAACCTAATTGTTGCGGGTGTACCTAAAAACGAAAAAGCGAAGATTGAAAAGATCGCTCGTGAACATGGCTTAATGGACGACGGCGTAAGTGAACAGCGTAAGAACTCAATGGCTTGTGTTGCTTTTCCAACTTGTCCGCTAGCGATGGCAGAAGCTGAACGTTTCCTTCCTCAGTTTGTTACTGATGTGGAGGGGATTCTGGAGAAGCACAACCTACCAGAAAATGACAACATCATTTTGCGTGTAACTGGGTGTCCAAATGGCTGTGGTCGCGCAATGTTGGCTGAAATTGGTCTAGTTGGCAAAGCGCCGGGTCGTTACAACTTGCACCTAGGTGGTAACCGTGCCGGTACTCGAGTACCAAAAATGTATAAAGAGAACATCACGGATAAGCAAATCTTAGAAGAGATTGATCTGCTGGTGGCTCGATGGTCGAAAGAGCGTGAAGAAGGCGAAGCCTTTGGCGATTTCACTATTCGTGCTGGCATTATCCAAGAAGTGCTCGTATCAAAGAGGGACTTTCATGCTTGATTCTGTAGCATCCAAGCTGGAGCTCACAGAGTTACTGACATTAACAAAGACGGAGCAAATCCTCCGTCTTGCTCAAATTAATGTCGAGCTCGAAAAGCTTTCAGCACAAGAGAGAGTAGCGTGGGCTTTAGATAATCTAGAAGGCGAGTTCGCGGTTTCTTCTAGTTTTGGTATTCAAGCCGCGGTTATGCTTCATTTAGTTACTCGCGCCAAAGCGGACATCCCCGTCATTCTAACCGATACTGGTTACCTGTTTGCTGAGACGTACCGATTTATCGATGAGCTGACAGATGCTCTCAACCTAAATTTAAAAGTTTATCGAGCCAAAGAAAGTGCGAATTGGCAAGAAGCTCGATATGGAAAATTATGGGAGCAGGGTGTAGAGGGAATTGAAAAATACAACAAGCTCAATAAAGTTGAGCCGATGCGTCGAGCGTTAAAAGAGCTTAATGTTGGAACGTGGTTCTCTGGATTGCGTCGAGAGCAAAGTAAATCTCGTGCAGGTTTACCGATTCTATCAATTCAGAACGGTGTGTTTAAATTTCTACCAGTAATTGATTGGACTAATAAAGACGTTCATTACTACTTAGAACAACACGGCCTTAAATACCACCCATTATGGGATGAAGGTTACCTTTCAGTTGGTGATACACATACCACTCGTAAATGGGAGCCGGGAATGTCAGAGGAAGAAACTCGATTCTTTGGCTTAAAGCGAGAATGTGGCCTACACGAAGATGATGGCTCTGAACAAGATGGGTCTGGCATATAGCCATAATGCTCTTTAAATAGAGTTTAGGTTAAGTTTAATAAAGATAGCTGCAATAAAGCAGCTTTCTTTATTTATGGTACTTGAAAAATACGTCTCAAAGAACAACTCTGTGGATAAGTTGTGTGAGAGTTTGGGGTAAAGTTGAATAAATAAAGGTTTGATCGAAAACTCATCGTTTAACCATTATTTTTGCAATTTTTGAAAAATAACACTTGCCAATGTGAGCGCGATCTCTATAATGCCTCCTCGTCGACAGGGCAAGGGCTCACAAGGGTTTAAGCGAAGTTGATAAGGCTGAAAAGAAAAACGAAATAATTTGAAGAAAGTGTTTGACACAATAAATTATCTCGCTAGAATGGCCGCCTCTTCCGAAGTGATGTCAATCACAAAGAAGAGTTGCTCTTTAACAATATAGACCTATCAATCTGTGTGGGCACTCGTTGATGATAATCCAATTCGATACTTCGGTATCAAATTAGGTTTCAATGATACGAAGTGACCATTGAATCGAAAGATTCAGCACAGTCAATTCAAACATTACTTCTGCTATTTATTAGCGAAAGGAATGTTCAGTATTCATTGAGCCGAACAAAATCTTAAATTGAAGAGTTTGATCATGGCTCAGATTGAACGCTGGCGGC